>NZ_JAGYFX010000046.1:0-49734 GCF_019946615.1 Pseudomonas sp. BF-R-01 | reverse complement strand
GCGAGGCACCGAACGAAAGGGGCAAGAGCCCTTGGTTACTTGGGGCTTTTCCAAGTGACTCGCCGTAAGGGCGAAACCAATATCCGCCATCACCCAAAAAACGGATATACCCCCAATCCCCGCCCCCACCACCCACAAAAAAATCTCACGCGTGAGCTATTGAGCCCAGCGAAAATTGCCTGTAGTGTTTCTCACGCGTGAGTTTTTCACAACGAGGTCAGCACCATGAACAGCAGCTCTCCATCAGATCCGCCTTCCGGGTCTGTGAACGATTCAGCAAGCCGCAAGGGAGAGCGCTCGAAACCGTCCGCGAAAAAACCGTCGAGCTTCTACATGAAGCAGATGCGCGCGGGCCTGGGTGCCGCCGGTTATGTAAAACACGAGACTTGGGTGCTTCCCGAAAACCGAAGCCTGCTCAAGCAGATGGAGAAACAGCTACGCCAACCGATCCTGGCTGGCTCATTCATGTCGGAGAATTACATGAGCGCAGGTAACAACTGGAACATCGATCGCCTCTACAGCGCCCTTCAAGCCCTGGACGAAGTGGTCTCGAACGACATCACCCTCTCCCTCGTCCAAGGCTCCGAATCCAGCATCAAGCTGGAAATGAACGACTTCGGTGGCTTGCCGATTTACATCGCGGTAGTGGGCGACCAGATCATCGTCGATACCGTGCTGGTCGACGTCGAGTCGATCAAGGACGTGCCGGCCTTCAATGATGCCGTGCTGCGCAGCCGGGAAATGTTCCCGCTGTCGTCGATCGGCATCGAGTCCATGCCCAACGGGCAGGTCGTTTACAACATGTTTGGCGCGCTCAGCTCCGACTCGAGCCTGACCAACGTCGTGACCGAGGTCAAAACCCTCGTCGACAACGTGCAGCGCGCCAGCGAAGCCTTCGAACGTTTTTTCAATTAATTATTCGGGAATCAGGGAAAATCCAATGACTCAGTCCATCTGGAGCAAATTGTTCACCGCACTGCGTGGCGGTGCCAATGAAGTCGGCGAATCGATCGTCGACCAACAGGCCCTGCGCATCCTCGACCAGGAAATCCGCGATGCCGACAGCGCGCTGGCCAACGCCAAGCGTGAACTGGTCACCATCATGGCCAAGCACAAACTGTCCGCAGATCGCGTCAGCGAGTACAACGCCAAGATCAAGGACCTGGAATCCAAGGCGCTGGCCGCCATTCAGGCCAACCGCGAAGACCTGGCACTGGAAGTGGCCGAAGCCATTTCGACCCTGACCAACGAGCTGGATGTCGAGCAGAAGCAGGCCACCGAATTCGGCGGTTATGCGGACAACATGCGCAAAGACATCACCAAGGCTGAAAACCGCATCAAGAGCCTGCGCCAGCAAGTGGACATGGCCAAGGCCCGCGAAAGCGTACAGAAAGCCCAGGTCAGCGCGTCCATCGCCAGCGGCGGCGCCAATGGCAAACTGGAAACCGCAGTCGGCACGCTGAACCGCTTGCAAGCCAAGCAGCAGCAACGCGCCGCTGAACTGGAAGCCCAGGACCAACTGGCCGATGCATCGACTGGCACTGACCTGGAGCGCAAACTGCGCGAAGCCGGCATCACGCCGGACGCGGGCAGCGCCAACGCGATCCTGGAGCGCCTGAAGCAGAAATCGGCTGAGTAACCCACTCAGTCGCAGATGCATAACCTGTGGGAGCTAGCCTGCTAGCGATTACGGTTTGTCAGGCGACATTAATGTTGACTGACACTCCCTCTTCGCGAGCAGGCTCGCTCCCACATTGGATATGCGTTTCAGTTTTTCGTTGAATCGAGGTCAAGGATGGATGCCCTGAAGGGTTTCAAGACAATCGCCAGCCTCGCCATTTTCATGGTGGCGCTGCAACTGCTCAACGTTGCGACCGGCTACAGCCTTGTGGCATTCGGCCTGGTGCCGAGAACAGCCCACGGACTGGTCGGTATCATCACCTCGCCTTTTTTGCACGCGTCCTTTGCGCACCTCAGCGCCAACCTGATTCCCTTCCTGATTCTGGGCACCCTGGTCATTGTCGACGGGCTCAACCGTTTCCTGGCCGTCAGCGCGATCATCATTCTGCTGGGCGGCGCGCTGGTCTGGCTGTTCGGATTTTCCGGCGTGCACATTGGCGCCAGCGGCTGGGTATTCGGACTGTGGGCCTACCTCCTGTCCCGCGCCTGGTTTCACCGCAGTTGGGGCAACCTGATCACGGCCAGCGTCGTGGCGCTGCTCTATGGCGGCCTGGTCTTTGGCTTCCTTCCGCGTCAGGGTGTGTCCTTCGAAGGACATCTCTTTGGGGCGCTCGCCGGATTTATTGCAGCCAAGGTACTTTTCTCTGCGCCGCGCAGCAGGTTTAATGCCGCCGGTTAACCGCACTTGAGCATTCAGACGCCGAGGCGATAACGTCGCCAGGAATGAATACCCACGGAGTCAGGGACGAAATGTCGATTTTCCTTTTATTGCGCATGTATGCCTCGTCCCTCTTCCACCGATTCGGTTGGGCAGGGCTGGTCATCGCCTTGGCCGTGCACCTGACCACGGCGTATCTGGGCCTGGTGTTGCTGGGCGAACAGCACCTCACCGCCCCCGCCACGTTTACCTACTTCTATCTCACCACCACGCTTACCGTAGGCTATGGCGATCTCGCGCCACAGACATCGGCGGGGCGCATTTTCGTGGCCACCTGGGTCATGCTCGGCGGCATTGCGCTGCTGACGGCAGCCATCGGCAAAACCACCAGCAGCGTTATCGATGTATGGAGAAAAAGCATGAAGGGCAAAGGTGACTACACCGGCAATGTCGGGCATACGGTGCTCATCGGCTGGGAAGGTGCGTCCAGCGAACGGGTCGTTGAGTTGTTGCTTCAGGATGAAACCTCCAACGACAACCTGATCGTCATTTGCGATTGCACCCTTGAAGAAAACCCCATGCCCGGCCAGGCGTCCTTCATCAAGGGCGAAAGCCTGTCCTCGGTGGCGCTGCTACTGCGCGCTGGCGTTCCCGGTGCCGAACGCGTTCTGGTGCGAACCCATTCAGACGACCTGACCCTGGCCACCGTGCTGGCGGTCAATCAACTGAAGCCTGTCGGGCATGTGGTCGCCCACTTCAATGACAGTGAAATCGCCTCGCTCGCCAGTGCCTACGCCCCCAGCCTGGAATGCACATCAAGCATGGCCATCGAGATGCTTGTGCGCGCGTCCCAGGACCCCGGCTCGTCCGTGGTCATCAACGAATTGCTGTGCGTGGGCCAGGGCGCGACCCAATACCTGATGAAACTGCCCGATACGTTTAACGCGACCTTCGGCGATCTGTACACGCAGATGAAAGAACGTCACAACGCCACCCTCATCGGCTACCGCGCCAAGGGCGCCCGACAACCATCGATCAACCCGCCTGGCGCCACACGCGTCGAGGGCGGCGAGCTCTTCTACATCGCCTCCACTCGCCTCAAGGAAATCTCCAATGGGATGGTTTAAACAGTTGTTGGGGCTTGAGGCCCCGAACGCGAATTCAGAATCGAAATGGACCGCCAGCGAAACCCAACCGGCCGCCGGCCCGCTGGGTCTGGCACTGGGCAAAGGCGTGATGTTCGACAGCACGCTGCAATTGTTACTCGACGAAAAAACTGCCGTGGCCATCCCCGGCTCGCAGCAGGTCTGGAGCAACGGCACCATTGACCTCGGGCAGTCGACCTGGCTGTCGCGCTACTACATGAACGACGAAGACTACTGGCTGCAAGTGCACACCACCGGCGACATCGCCGGCCAGGTCGAGTCGGTGATCCTGTTCAACTACCTCAGTTACATCACCATCAGCAGCGAAGCGGAGCTGCGCCGTCTGGCCGGCCCGAATAGCCTGATCGGGCTGCCGACCTACACCCACAACGGCGTCGAATACACCCGTGAATGGGGCTCCGAGAATGGCCAGACTGAACTGGTGGCGTTGAGCGAACAGCTGAAAAACCCGGATGAGTCCTACAGCGTCGAGCACCGTTCGATGCTGTACGCCCGCGAAACCGGCCTGACCGACCGCCGTGAATTCCTGCTGTTTTCTGTCGAAGAAGACGCCGAAGGCACGATCAGCTTGAGCACTTCGCTGGGCATTTCGCTGTACACCACCGACCTGAACACTTTTTAAAAAGGAAGAAACCCATGCTAGAAGCGCTCTCCGTCTCCCTGAACAAAGCCGCCGTGCTCGGGTTTGTTGCGTACATCCTCGGCGCCGCCGTGCTGTTCGCGCTGTTCCAGTTCATCTACACCCGCATCACCCCGCACAAGGAATTCGAGCTGATCCGTTCGGGCAACGTCGCGGCTGCAATCGCCTTGGGCGGCGCGGTCATCGGTTTCGCGATTCCGGCCAGCAACGTGATCGCCTACTCGGTCAGCCTCCTCGACTTCGTGGTCTGGGCAGTCATCGCCGCGTTCGTGCAATTGTTGGCGTTCCTGATGACCAGCCTGGTGCTCAAGGGCACCTCCGAGCGCATCAAGAAAGGTGAAATCGCCGCCGGTATCTACGTGGCAGCCGTGGCCATCAGCGTCGGCATGTTGAACGCCGCCTGCATGACCCCTTCCTCGAACTGATCGCGCACGGAGCTCCCGATGAAACGAAGCAAGTACGTTCAGCTGTCGCTGGCAGCCTCGGTCGCGATGGCGATTTCGGGCTGCGGGCCGACGGAAAAAACCTACTCGGTGCAGAAAAAGTACAACTTCCAGTCCGTGCAGCAATGCGCCGATGAAAAACTTCCGGTGGACGTCTGCTCGGACGCCTTCATGACCGCCATGGCCGAACATCGACGCATTGCACCGGTGTACGACAACCAGGCCGATTGCGAAGCCGACTTCGTCGCCGACTGGTGCCAGCAGGACTCCGCCGGCAAGTTCATCCCCAAACTCGGCGGCTTCGAGCTGACCGCCAATGGCGAGGTGACGCAATCCCAGGTGGACGCCGCCAAAGCGCAACTGCCTGCCTCGGAAGCGAACAGTGGCGGTTCGGGATTCTCCGGCACCAGCCTGCTGACCGGCCTGCTGATCGGCAACATGTTGAGCAACAACCGCAACAGCTACTATTCCGAGCCGGTGTACCGCTACCGCGATGACCGTGGCAGCTATTCGTCTTCGACACTCGGCCAGCGGATTTCGAAAGGTTCGACCTTTACCAAATCCAATCAGGCGCGATACGGCAGCAGCAACTACGCCGACTCGATTCGTTCCGCCAGCAAACCGGTGTCCGTTGCCTCGTCCACTTCCCGTGGCGGCTTCGGCAGCAAAGCCAGTGCGCGCAGCGGCTGGGGTGGCGGCGGGTCGAGCAGTTAAGGAAACAGGGCCATGAAGAAAATCCTCTGCACAGAGCGTCATGACTGGAAACAGACCGCCGAAAACCTCGGCTTTCTGTTCCACACCATCGACGACGAACCCTATTGGGACGAGAGCGCGTACTACCAGTTCACGCTCAAGCAGATCGAGAACGATCTCGAAGACCCGACCACCGAGATCCATGAGATGTGCATGGACCTGGTGGCTCGCGTGGTGCAGAGCGAGGAGTTGCTGGAACGCCTGAGCATTCCGGCAGCGTTCTACGACCTGGTTCGTACGTCATGGCTCGAAGGTCATCCGCATCTGTACGGGCGCATGGACTTTTCCTACAACGGCAACGGCCCGGCCAAGCTGCTGGAGCTCAACTACGACACGCCGACCAGCCTCTACGAAGCGGCGGCGTTCCAGTGGGGCTGGCTGGAGCAGTGCATTGAGCGTGGTTTGTTGCCCAAGAACGCCGACCAGTTCAACAGCATCGACACCAAGCTGCATCAGGCCTTTGCTCAACTGCAGATCACGCAGCCCTTCTATTTCGCCTCGATGAAAGACTCGGTCGAGGACAAGGGCACCACCGATTACCTGCGGCTGGTTGCGGAAAAAGTCGGCATCGAATCCCGCCACATCGACATCGAAGACATTGGCCTCACCAGTGACGGACGTTTCGTCGATCTTGAAGATCGCTGGATTCCTCACCTGTTCAAACTGCACGCCTGGGAGTTCATCTTCCACGAGCCCTTTGGTGCAGCGATTGCCCAGAGTGATACGCAGTTTTTCGAACCAGCCTGGAAATCCATCATTTCCAACAAAGGCATCCTGCCGCTGCTGTGGGAATTCAACAAAGGCCATCCGAACCTGCTCGCCGCCCACCTGGATACCGACCCGAACAAAGCGGTGCCCAAGGGTTGGGTGCGCAAGCCATTCTTCTCGCGGGAAGGCGCCAACATCGAGCTGCAAACAGCGGACGGTCTGATCGTGAAAGAGGATGGGCCCTACACGGACGCGCCGTTTATCCTTCAGGAGTTCGCGCCGCTGCCGCAGTTTGGCGATAGCTACACGTTGATCGGTTCCTGGGTGATCGGCGATCAAGCGGCGGGCATCGGTGTGCGCGAGGACAACAGCCTGATTACCAAGGATTCCAGCCGATTCTTGCCGCACCTGATACTCGACTGAACAATTACCGTCAGTGAAAAAGCCCGTTGCCATGCATCGGGCGTCGGGGTGAAACAGGTGTAAACCCGATCAGGGACCCGACAACCACAAGACTTACCGCTGAAAAGCCGGATAATGGCGGCCAAATCGTCTAGCCCGTTATTCTGGTACCCCCCCATGGAAATCAAGGTCAACTTTCTCGACAACCTTCGGCTTGAAGCCAAGTTCGACGACTTCACGGTGGTGGCCGACCAACCAATCCGCTACAAGGGCGATGGCTCGGCACCCGGTCCGTTCGACTACTTCCTGGCTTCGTCGGCGTTGTGTGCGGCGTATTTCGTGAAGTTGTACTGCAGCACACGCAATATCCCCACGGATAACATCCGCCTGTCGCAGAACAACATTGTTGACCCGGAAAACCGCTACAACCAGATTTTCAAGATCCAGGTCGAGTTGCCCGCGGACATCTCCGACAAGGACCGCCAGGGCATCCTGCGTTCCATCGACCGTTGCACCGTGAAAAAAGTGGTGCAGGCCGGGCCTGAGTTTGTGATCGAAGAAGTGGAAAACCTCGACGCCGATGCCCAGGCGCTGTTGATGCCTGCTTCCAGCTCAGAGGCGAGCACTTACATTGCGGGTAAGGATCTGCCGCTGGAACAAACCATCGCCAACATGTCGGCCATCCTGGCGGACCTGGGCATGAAGATTGAAATCGCCTCGTGGCGCAATATCGTGCCCAATGTGTGGTCGCTGCATATCCGCGATGCACACTCGCCGATGTGCTTCACCAACGGCAAGGGTGCGACCAAGGAAGGCGCACTGGCGTCGGCGTTGGGCGAGTTTATCGAGCGGCTCAACTGCAACTTCTTCTACAACGACCAGTTCTGGGGCGAAGACATCGCCAACGCGGAATTTGTGCATTATCCGGACGAGCGCTGGTTCAAGCCTGGCCGTAAAGACGCGCTGCCGACCGAGATTCTCGACGAGTACTGCCTGAAGATTTACAACCGCGACGGCGAGTTGCGCGGTTCCCATCTGATCGACACCAACTCGGGCAATGAAGAGCGCGGTATCTGCTCGCTGCCGTACGTGCGCCAGTCGGACGGCGAGGTGGTGTATTTCCCGTCCAACCTGATTGAAAACCTGTACCTGAGCAACGGCATGAGTGCCGGCAACACGCTGGCCGAAGCGCAGGTGCAGTGCCTGTCGGAGATCTTCGAGCGCGCGGTAAAACGCGAAATCATCGAAGGTGAATTTGCACTGCCGGATGTGCCGGCCCACGTGCTGGCGAAGTACCCAGGGATCCTCGCCGGCATTCAGGCGCTGGAAGAACAGGGTTTCCCGGTGTTGGTGAAGGATGCGTCTCTGGGCGGTGAATTCCCGGTGATGTGCGTCACGTTGATGAACCCGCGTACCGGCGGTGTGTTCGCCTCGTTCGGCGCGCACCCAAGCCTTGAAGTGGCACTGGAACGCAGCCTCACCGAATTGCTGCAAGGCCGCAGCTTCGAAGGCCTCAACGACCTGCCCCAGCCGACGTTTGAAGGTCATGCGGTGACCGAGCCGAATAACTTCGTCGAGCACTTCATCGACTCGAGCGGCGTTGTGTCGTGGCGCTTCTTCAGTTCGAAGTCGGATTACGAATTCGTGGAGTGGGACTTCTCCGGCCAGGGTGAAAACTCGAATACCGAGGAAGCCGCGACCTTGTTCGGCATTCTCGAAGGCATGGGCAAGGAAGTGTACATGGCGGTCTACGAGCATATCGGCGCGACGGCCTGCCGCATTCTGGTGCCGGACTATTCGGAAATTTATCCAGTAGACGATCTGATCTGGGATAACACCAACAAAGCGCTGTTCTTCCGCGAAGACATCCTGAACCTGCATCGCCTGGACGAAGACGAACTGCGAGCGCTGGTCGAGCGCCTGGTGGAAAGTGAGCTGGACGACTACACCGACATCACCAGCTTGATCGGCATCGAATTTGACGACAATACCGCTTGGGGTCAGTTGACGATCCTGGAGTTGAAGCTGCTGATTTATCTCGCCCTGCAACAATTTGAAGAGGCGAAAGAAGCAGTGGAAATGTTCCTGCAGTACAACGACAACACGGTTGAGCGCGGCTTGTTCTACCAGGCCGTCAATGTGGTGCTGGAGATGAAACTGGACGAAGACCTGGAACTGGAAGACTACGAGGCCAATTTCCGCCGGATGTTTGGCAGCGAGCGGACGGACGCAGCAATCGGCTCGGTGGACGGGACCGTGCGCTTCCATGGCTTGACGCCGACCAGCATGAAACTGGAGGGGCTCGACAGGCACCTGCGCCTGATCGACAGCTACAAAAAACTGCACACGGCGCGGGCCAATGTGACCATTTCCCCCCGTTGAGCGCAAACCTGTAGGAGCCGGCTTGCCGGCGATGAACGATTACGCGGTTTACCTGGCTAACCGCGGTGCTTGAATCGCCAGCAAGCCGGCTCCTACAAATAGCGTGCAAAAGAAAACCCCCGACCAGTCCAGAGGACCGATCGGGGGTTTCGAGGCTAAACCTTACAAAGGCCTAAGCCATATCCTAGAACGGGATATCGTCATCAAAGCTGTCGAAATCCGGAGCCGGCTGAGGAGCGGCCTGCTGTGGAGCCGGACGCGACTGTTGCGGTGCCGACTGCTGCGGACGCGGCGCCTGCTGCTGGCGTGGAGCCGGAGCGGACTGCTGGTAGTTGTTGCCCCCGCCTTGTTGGTCGCCCTGCTGTGGACGGCCGCCCAGCAGTTGCATGGTGCCTTGCATGTCGACCACGATTTCAGTGGTGTAACGCTTGATACCGTCTTTTTCCCACTCGCGGGTCTGCAGCTTGCCTTCGATGTAGACCTGCGAACCTTTACGCAGGTATTCGCCGGCGATTTCCGCCACTTTGCCGAACATCGACACACGGTGCCATTCGGTCTTCTCGACCTTCTGACCGGTCTGCTTGTCGGTCCACTGTTCGCTGGTCGCCAGACTCAGGTTGGTCACGGCGTTACCGTTAGGCAAGTAGCGAACTTCGGGATCCTGGCCGCAAGTGCCGACCAATATGACTTTGTTAACCCCACGGGCCATAACGTTCTCCTAGGCTACGCACGCTGCCTCGGGCGGGTTGTTCACCAGACGCTCGAGGGTAGTGCGATCCAATAGTTCTGTGTCCAATTTGATGTAAATCGCTGCTTCATCAGCAACGATTACCGCATCTGTTACCCCTACGACGGCCTTCAGGCGCTCAACCAGACCCGCTTCGCGGATCGCCTCGGGCGACAACGGCAAGCGCAGGCTCGTGACATAAGGTGGTTCGCGCATGGTAACAGCAAAGGCCAGCCAGAGGGCAGCCAGGCCGGCGCATCCGAGGAAGACAACCGACAGACCGCCATGCTGGAACATCCAGCCGCCGAGGATCCCGCCCAGTGCCGATCCGAGGAACTGACTGGTGGAATAAACCCCCATCGCCGTGCCCTTGCCGCCCGCCGGTGAAACCTTGCTGATCAGCGATGGCAACGAAGCTTCCAGCAAGTTGAACGCGGTAAAGAACACCACCGTCCCGATCACCAGGGCCCGCAAGCTATCGCCGAACTGCCAGAAGAATAGCTCAGTGAGCATCAGCGTCAGCACTGCGCCCAATAAAACTCGTTTCATTTTGCGTTTCTTCTCGCCGTAGATAATGAACGGGATCATGGCGAAGAAGGAAATCAGCAGCGCGGTCAGGTAGACCCACCAGTGCTGCTCTTTGGGCAGCCCGGCTTTTTCGACCAGGGCCAGCGGCAATGCAACGAAGCTCGACATCAACATCGCGTGCAACACAAAAATACCCAGGTCCAGGCGCAGCAGGTCCGGGTGCTTGAGCGTCGGCATCAGTGCCTGGCGCGCGACGCCGGATTCACGGTGCTGCAACGGCCCGGTGGAGCGCGGCACCATGAACATCACGATCACGATACCCACCAGCGCCATGCCACCGGTGGCGAGGAACAACCCGGACAGCCCAAAGGCACGAGTCAGCAACGGTCCTACCACCATGGCGACCGCGAACGACAGACCAATCGTCATGCCGATCATGGCCATGGCTTTGGTCCGATGCTGTTCGCGGGTCAGGTCTGACAGCAACGCCATCACTGCTGCGGAAATCGCCCCGGCGCCTTGCAGGATTCGTCCGGCGATAACGCCCCAGATCGAATCAGCGTTGGCCGCCAGCACACTGCCGAGGGCGAACACGATCAGCCCCAGGTAAATCACCGGGCGGCGCCCGATGCGGTCGGAAATGAAGCCGAACGGAATCTGAAATATCGCCTGGGTCAGGCCGTAAGCGCCAATCGCCAGCCCGATGAGGGCCGGGGTCGCTCCTGCCAGATCCATCCCATAGGTCGCCAGTACCGGCAACACCATGAACATGCCAAGCATACGGAACGCGAACACGAGGGCCAGACCGCTTGCTGCGCGGGTCTCACTGCCACTCATGCGTTCGCTGTGGGGATCGTGCATGGAAAAACCTCATGTGAACCGGCGGCGATTCTACCAGTCCCATCGATTGACAGGGTATATCGCGACGCTTTGACGCGTTCCGCTGACAGA
The DNA here is from genome assembly GCF_019946615.1 of Pseudomonas sp. BF-R-01. Taxonomy (NCBI): domain Bacteria; kingdom Pseudomonadati; phylum Pseudomonadota; class Gammaproteobacteria; order Pseudomonadales; family Pseudomonadaceae; genus Pseudomonas; species Pseudomonas sp. BF-R-01. Next base: position 38,696 of record NZ_JAGYFX010000046.1, on the reverse strand, counting down.
CTCTTCATGTACGACAGTAAACCACTCGTTTGATAGTGTGCATCCATCCAGTATTTGGCCGTATACTCCTACGTTTTCGACGCCCGCCGAGCGAGGCCACTTTGGACAAGATCCTGATTCGTGGGGCCCGAACCCACAACCTGAAGAACATCGACCTGACCCTGCCACGGGACAAACTGATCGTCATCACCGGCTTGTCCGGATCCGGCAAATCGTCCCTGGCGTTCGACACGCTGTACGCCGAAGGCCAGCGCCGCTATGTCGAGTCGCTGTCGGCCTATGCCCGGCAGTTTTTGTCGATGATGGAAAAGCCTGACGTCGACACCATTGAAGGTTTGTCGCCAGCCATTTCCATTGAGCAGAAGTCGACCTCGCACAACCCGCGTTCGACGGTCGGCACCATCACCGAAATCTACGACTATCTGCGCCTGCTCTACGCTCGCGTCGGTATTCCGCGCTGCCCGGATCACGACATTCCGCTGGAAGCGCAGACCGTCAGCCAGATGGTCGACCTGGTCCTCGCCCAACCGGAGGGCAGCAAACTGATGCTGCTGGCGCCGGTGATTCGCGAGCGCAAAGGCGAACACCTTTCGGTCTTCGAAGAACTGCGCGCCCAGGGCTTTGTCCGGGCCCGGGTCAACGGCAGGATCTGCGAACTGGACGAACTGCCGAAGCTGGACAAGCAGAAGAAGCATTCGATTGACGTCATCGTCGACCGCTTCAAGGTCCGCGCCGATCTGCAACAGCGTCTGGCCGAATCCTTCGAGACTGCGCTGAAACTGGCGGACGGCATTGCCCTGGTCGCACCGATGGACGACGAACCCGGCGAAGAGATCATCTTCTCCGCGCGCTTCGCCTGCCCGATCTGCGGTCACGCGATCAGCGAGCTGGAACCCAAGCTGTTCTCCTTCAACAACCCGGCCGGCGCCTGCCCGACGTGCGATGGTCTGGGCGTGAAGCAATTCTTCGACATCAAGCGACTGGTCAATGGCGAACTGACTCTGGCCGAAGGTGCGATTCGCGGCTGGGACAGGCGTAACGTCTATTACTTCCAGATGCTCGGGTCGCTGGCGGCGCACTACAAGTTCAGCCTCGAAGTACCGTTCAACGAACTGCCGGCCGAGCAGCAGAAATTCATCCTGCACGGCAGCGGCTCCCAGAACGTCGATTTCAAATACCTGAATGACCGTGGCGACATCGTCAAACGTTCGCACCCGTTCGAAGGCATCGTGCCAAACCTGGAACGTCGCTACCGCGAAACCGAATCGGCATCGGTGCGCGAAGAGCTGGCCAAGTTCCTCAGCACCCAGCATTGCCCGGATTGCCGTGGCACCCGCCTGCGTCGCGAGGCGCGGCATGTCTGGGTCGGCGAGAAGACGCTGCCGGCGGTAACCAATCTGCCGATTGGCGATGCATGCGAATACTTCGGCGTGCTGAAGCTGACCGGGCGTCGCGGTGAAATTGCCGACAAGATCCTCAAGGAAATCCGCGAGCGCCTGCAGTTCCTGGTCAACGTCGGCCTCGATTATCTGTCGCTGGATCGCAGTGCCGACACGTTGTCCGGTGGCGAGGCGCAGCGGATTCGTCTGGCCAGTCAGATTGGTGCCGGTCTGGTGGGCGTTCTATACATCCTCGATGAACCGTCGATTGGTCTGCACCAGCGCGACAACGACCGTTTGCTCGGCACGCTCAAGCACCTGCGCGACATCGGCAACACGGTGATCGTGGTCGAACACGATGAAGATGCCATTCGCCTGGCTGACTATGTCGTGGATATCGGCCCGGGTGCCGGCGTGCACGGGGGGCATATCGTCGCCGAAGGTACGCCAGCGGAAGTTATGGCTCACCCTGACTCGCTGACCGGCAAGTACTTGTCGGGTCGGGTGAAGATTGCCGTTCCAGCCAAACGCACACCGCGTAACAAGAAGTTGTCGCTGTCCCTCAAGGGCGCTCGCGGCAACAACTTGCGCAACGTCGATCTGGAGATTCCGATTGGCCTGCTGACCTGCGTTACCGGCGTCTCCGGTTCGGGCAAGTCGACGTTGATCAACAACACGCTGTTTCCTTTGAGTGCGACGGCACTCAACGGTGCGACAACGCTTGAGGCTGCGGCTCACGACAGCATCAAAGGGCTGGAGCACCTGGACAAGGTCGTCGACATCGACCAGAGCCCGATCGGCCGCACGCCACGCTCCAACCCGGCGACGTACACCGGGCTGTTCACGCCGATTCGCGAACTGTTCGCCGGCGTGCCGGAATCCCGTTCCCGCGGTTACGGGCCGGGGCGTTTCTCCTTCAACGTGAAGGGCGGACGCTGCGAAGCCTGCCAGGGCGACGGCCTGATCAAGGTTGAAATGCACTTCCTGCCGGACATCTATGTTCCGTGCGACGTCTGCAAGAGCAAGCGCTACAACCGCGAAACGCTGGAGATCAAGTACAAGGGCAAGAGCATCCACGAAACCCTCGAGATGACCATCGAGGAAGCCCGGGTGTTCTTCGACGCGGTGCCGGCACTGGCACGCAAGCTTCAGACGCTGATGGATGTCGGCCTGTCGTACATCAAGCTGGGGCAATCGGCGACCACCCTGTCTGGTGGTGAAGCGCAGCGGGTGAAGCTGTCCCGCGAGCTGTCCAAGCGCGATACCGGCAAGACGCTGTACATCCTCGATGAGCCAACCACTGGTTTGCACTTCGCGGATATTCAGCAACTGCTCGACGTGCTGCATCGACTGCGCGACCACGGCAACACCGTGGTGGTGATCGAGCACAACCTGGACGTGATCAAGACTGCTGACTGGTTGGTGGATCTGGGGCCGGAAGGTGGTTCCAAAGGCGGGCAGATCATTGCCGTCGGTACGCCGGAAGAAGTCTCCGAGATGAAGCAGTCTCACACCGGTTTCTATCTCAAACCGCTGCTGGCTCGCGACAGGGACTGAATCAAGCCCATGAAAAAGCCCCTGTCACTTTGTCGGTGACAGGGGCTTTTTCGTTGACACTGTAGGAGCACAGCTTGCTGGCGATGGCGATATCAAGGAAGCCTTCGCCAGCAAGCTGTGCTCCTACGGTCCAGTGTCAGGTGTGAGATTGCAGGTAATTCTCCAGACCGATCAACTTGATCAGACCCAACTGCTTCTCGAGCCAGTAGGTGTGGTCTTCTTCGGTATCGTTCAGTTGAATGCGCAGCATCTCGCGGCTGACGTAGTCTTTGTGCTGCTCGCAGAGTTCGATGCCCTTGCAGAGTGCGGCGCGGACTTTGTATTCCAGTCGCAGGTCGGCAGCTAGCATGTCAGGAACCGTGGTGCCGACATCAAGATCGTCCGGACGCATGCGTGGCGTGCCTTCGAGCATCAGAATTCGGCGCATCAGCGCATCGGCGTGCCCCGCTTCCTCTTCCATCTCGTGGTTGATTCGTTCGTAGAGCTTGGTGAATCCCCAGTCCTCATACATCCGCGAGTGAACGAAATATTGATCACGCGCGGCCAGTTCGCCGGTCAGCAACGTGTTGAGGTAATCGATTACGTCTGGGTGGCCTTGCATCGCCCTACATCTCCCTGCTTGAAAGTCTGTAGTTTGAACCACAGCGACTGTTTGGTCACTTGGTTTGCGCGATAAAAGCGAAGATATTCTGAGAAAAGTAGTTTAAATAGCGCAAAAACCGCCCTAATGAGGGCGGTTCTGCTTCTCGTTTAGACTTCGTTAATCTGTACGTTGAGCGCCTTTGCGATTGCGTCTCCATAAGCCGGGTCGGCCTTGAAGAAATGCTGCAACTGGCGATCCACTACATCAGCGGAGACCCCTGCCATCGCGCCCGCAATATTGTTGGTCAGCAGGTTTTTCTGCTCATCACTCATCAAACGGAACAACGCACCTGCGTGGCTGTAGTAGTCCGTGTCTTCGCGATGATCGTAACGATCAGCCGCACCGCTCAATGCCAAAGCAGGCTCAGCATAACGAGGCGCCTGTTTTGGCGACTCTACGTAACTGTTCGGCTCGTAGTTCGGCGCTGCACCACCATTGCTGCCAAACGCCATGGAGCCATCACGCTGGTAGCTGTTGACCGGGCTGCGCGGCGCATTCACCGGCAGTTGCTGATGGTTGGTACCAACACGGTAGCGGTGCGCATCGGCGTAAGCGAACACTCGCCCTTGCAGCATGCGGTCTGGCGACAGGCCAACACCTGGAACCATGTTGCTCGGACCGAACGCCGCTTGTTCAACTTCCGCGAAGTAGTTCTGCGGATTGCGGTTGAGCTCGAGCTCACCCACTTCGATCAGTGGAAACTCTTTCTGCGACCAGGTCTTGGTCACATCGAAAGGGTTCTCGTAATGCGCCGCAGCCTGGGCCTCGGTCATGATCTGAATGCACACACGCCATTTGGGGAAGTCACCGCGCTCAATCGCTTCGAACAAGTCGCGCTGTGCGTAATCCGGATCGGTGCCCGCCAGGCGAGCAGCTTCTGCCGGCGCCAGGTTCTTGATCCCTTGCTGGGTCTTGTAATGCCACTTCACCCAGTGACGCTCGCCGCTGGCACTGATCAGGCTGTAAGTGTGGCTGCCGAAGCCGTGCATGTGACGGTAGCCGTCAGGGATGCCACGGTCCGAAAACAGGATGGTGACCTGGTGCAGCGCCTCAGGCGAGTGCGACCAGAAGTCCCACATCATCTGCGCACTTTTCAGGTTGCTTTGCGGCAGGCGTTTTTGGGTGTGGATAAAGTCCGGAAACTTGAGCGGATCGCGAATGAAGAACACTGGCGTGTTGTTGCCAACGATGTCCCAGTTGCCTTCTTCGGTATAGAACTTCAGGGCAAAGCCACGTGGGTCGCGTTCCGTGTCAGCCGAGCCGCGCTCACCGCCCACGGTGGAAAACCGCAGAAAGGTTGGGGTCTGCTTGCCGACGGATTCGAACAGCTTGGCGCTGGTGTATTCAGTGATGTCGCGCGTCACGGTGAACGTACCGTAAGCACCCGAGCCCTTGGCGTGTACGCGGCGCTCAGGAATGTTTTCACGGTTGAAGTGGGCAAGCTTCTCGATCAGGTGGAAGTCGTCGAGTAGCAATGGGCCACGAGGACCGGCGGAGCGGGAATTCTGGTTGTCGGCGACAGGAGCGCCACTGGCGGTGGTAAGTATTTTATTTTGGCTCATGCGATCTCTTCCTCTGTCAGTCTTGAACTGCCGGCTAATCGGCTGAGAGGGAGTATTGATCACCAACGTTACACCTACAAATTCATTAACTTGTAAGTGTCGATAGAAAATTACTAACGAAGATCCTACTTTTCAGACGCCCACAAAAAACCGGGCACTAGGCCCGGCTCTTCGTTTCAGACTGACGTCTTACTCAGCGGATACAGCTTCACCGCCGGTAGCACGATCAACCAACTCGACGTACGCCATAGGCGCGTTGTCGCCAGTGCGGAAGCCGCACTTGAGGATGCGCAGGTAGCCACCCTCACGGGTAGCGTAACGCTTGCCCAGGTCGTTGAAGAGCTTACCAACGATAGCTTTCGAACGAGTACGGTCGAAAGCCAGACGGCGGTTAGCCAGGCTGTCTGTCTTGGCCAAAGTGATCAGCGGCTCAGCAACGCGACGCAGTTCTTTAGCTTTCGGCAGTGTAGTTTTGATCAGCTCGTGCTCGAACAGCGACACTGCCATGTTTTGAAACATGGCCTTGCGGTGCGAGCTAGTGCGGCTCAGGTGACGACCACTTTTACGATGACGCATGGTTCATTCCTTACCAAACACGACGTTCGGTGATTACGACGATCAGGCAGTCGCCTTGTCGTCCTTCTTAAGACTTGCAGGCGGCCAGTTGTCGAGGCGCATGCCGAGGGACAGACCGCGGGAGGCCAGAACGTCCTTGATTTCAGTCAAGGATTTCTTGCCAAGGTTCGGAGTCTTCAACAGCTCTACTTCGGTACGCTGAATCAGGTCACCGATGTAGTAGATGTTTTCCGCCTTAAGGCAGTTAGCCGAACGTACAGTCAGTTCCAGATCGTCAACCGGGCGAAGCAGGATCGGATCGATCTCGTCTTCCTGCTCGACAACCACTGGCTCACTGTCACCTTTGAGGTCGACGAACGCAGCCAACTGCTGTTGCAGAATGGTTGCAGCGCGACGGATAGCCTCTTCAGGATCCAGAGTACCGTTGGTTTCCAGATCAATAACCAGCTTGTCCAGGTTAGTACGCTGTTCGACACGGGCGTTTTCCACCACGTATGCGATACGGCGAACCGGGCTGAACGAAGAGTCAAGCTGCAAGCGACCGATGCTGCGGCTTTCGTCTTCATCGCTCTGACGCGAGTCTGCCGGTTCATAACCACGACCACGAGCTACGGTGAGCTTCATGTTCAGGGCGCCGTTAGACGCCAGGTTAGCGATTACGTGATCGGGGTTAACGATCTCGACATCATGATCCAGCTGAATATCGGCAGCGGTAACCACCCCCGAACCCTTCTTCGACAAGGTCAGCGTAACTTCGTCACGACCGTGCAGCTTGATAGCCAGACCTTTAAGGTTCAACAGGATTTCAATTACGTCTTCCTGTACGCCTTCGATTGCGCTGTACTCATGGAGTACACCGTCAATCTCGGCCTCGACTACTGCACAGCCGGGCATTGAGGACAACAGGATGCGGCGCAGCGCGTTGCCCAGGGTGTGGCCGAAACCACGCTCGAGAGGCTCGAGAGTGATCTTGGCGCGGGTTGGACTGACAACCTGCACATCAATATGGCGGGGTGTCAGGAACTCATTTACCGAAATCTGCATGGATGCACCTATTTTCTAGCCCTTACTTGGAGTAGAGCTCGACAATCAGGCTTTCGTTGATGTCGGCGGACAGATCACTGCGAGCTGGAACGTTCTTGAAAACGCCCGACTTCTTCTCAGTGTCTACTTCTACCCATTCTACGCGGCCACGTTGGGCACACAGATCGAGAGCTTGGACAATGCGAAGTTGGTTCTTTGCTTTCTCGCGAATCGCGACCACGTCACCAGCACGAACCTGGTAAGACGGTACGTTTACGGTCTGGCCGTTAACGCTGACGGATTTGTGCGATACCAGCTGACGGGATTCGGCACGAGTAGAGCCAAAACCCATACGGTATACAACGTTGTCCAGACGGCATTCGAGCAGTTGCAGCAGGTTTTCACCGGTTGCACCTTTCTTGCCAGCAGCTTCTTTGTAGTAGCCGCTGAATTGACGCTCGAGAACGCCGTAGATACGACGGACCTTCTGCTTTTCACGCAGTTGGGTGCCGTAATCGGACTGGCGACCGCGGCGTTGGCCGTGGATACCAGGTGCTGCTTCAATGTTGCACTTCGATTCGATCGCGCGCACGCCGCTCTTCAGAAAGAGATCGGTGCCTTCGCGACGAGCGAGTTTGCATTTTGGACCAATGTAACGAGCCATTCTTTACAATCTCCTGGATTACACGCGGCGCTTCTTCGGCGGACGGCACCCGTTGTGCGGGATTGGCGTCACGTCGGTGATGCTGGCGATCTTGTAGCCACAGCCGTTCAAAGCGCGGACTGCAGATTCACGACCTGGGCCTGGACCTTTGACGTTAACGTCGAGGTTTTTCAGACCGTATTCCAGCGCAGCTTGGCCAGCACGTTCAGCAGCTACTTGAGCAGCAAACGGGGTGGACTTGCGGGAACCGCGGAAACCCGAACCACCGGAGGTAGCCCAGGAAAGAGCGTTGCCTTGACGGTCGGTGATGGTCACGATTGTGTTGTTAAAAGAAGCATGGATGTGGGCGATGCCATCAACCACTGTCTTTTTAACTTTTTTACGAGGACGAGCAGCAGGTTTAGCCATGATTAATTTCCTGTCGATTCGCTGGGGCGATTACTTGCGGATCGGCTTACGCGGACCTTTACGGGTACGCGCGTTAGTCTTGGTACGCTGACCGCGTACTGGAAGACCACGACGATGACGCAGACCGCGATAGCAACCGAGGTCCATCAAACGCTTGATTTTCATGTTGATTTCGCGACGCAGGTCACCTTCAGTGGTGAACTTCGCCACTTCGCCACGCAGCTGTTCAATCTGCTCGTCGCTCAGATCCTTGATCTTTGCGGCTGGGTTTACCCCAGTCACTGCACAGATCTTCTGTGCAGTAGTGCGACCAACACCATAGATGTAGGTCAGCGAGATAACAGTATGCTTGTTATCTGGAATGTTAACGCCTGCAATACGGGCCATTCAGTGGGACTCCAATTGACAGCTACCTACGCCCCGGAAGCCAAGAAATAGGGCGCGAGATAATATCGCTGTAATAACAAATAATCAACCCGGTAGCGCACTAGCTACCGGGCTTGAAGCACAATCACACTCAGCCTTGGCGCTGTTTGTGACGCGGTTCCGCGCTGCAAATTACTCGAACAACACCTTCGCGGCGAATAATCTTGCAGTTACGGCACAGCTTTTTCACCGATGCACGAACTTTCATCACCAACTCCTCGAACCTTATGGGTACTCAGCGCAACATGCCGCTGCCGTAACCCTTCAGGTTGGCTTTCTTCATCAGGGATTCGTACTGGTGCGAAACGAGGTGCGATTGTACTTGGGACATGAAGTCCATCACAACCACGACGACGATCAGCAACGAGGTCCCGCCAAGGTAGAACGGTACGTTTGCCGCAACCACCAGGAACTGGGGAAGCAGACACACGGCCGTCATGTAAAGAGCACCGAACATGGTCAAGCGAGTCAGAACGCCATCAATGTAGCGCGCAGACTGCTCACCTGGACGGATGCCCGGAATAAAGGCACCGGACTTCTTCAGGTTTTCCGCTACGTCTTTCGGATTGAACATCAACGCCGTATAGAAGAAGCAGAAGAAAATAATCCCTGCACTAAACAGCAGAATATTCAACGGCTGACCAGGAGCGATCGACTGCGAGATGTCCTGCAACCAGCCCATACCTTCAGACTGACCGAACCAGGCACCCAACGAAGCCGGGAACAGCAAAATGCTGCTCGCGAAAATGGCCGGAATAACACCGGCCATGTTCACCTTCAGCGGCAAGTGGCTAGTCTGCGCAGCGAAGACCTTACGGCCCTGCTGACGCTTGGCGTAGTGAACAGCAATACGACGCTGACCACGCTCAATGAACACCACGAAACCGATAATCGCTACTGCCAGCAAACCGATGGCAACCAGGGCGAAGATGTTGATATCACCCTGACGTGCAGACTCGAAAGACTGCCCGATCGCTCTCGGAAGACCGGCGACGATACCCGAAAAAATCAACATCGAGATACCGTTGCCAACACCACGCTCAGTAATCTGCTCACCCAGCCACATCATGAACATCGCACCAGCCACAAATGTGGATACCGCGACGAAATGGAAGCCAAAGTCACCAGTGAACGCAACGCCCTGCCCTGCCAGACCAATGGACATGCCAATTGCCTGAACAAGAGCGAGGACGACAGTGCCGTAGCGGGTGTACTGGCTGATCTTGCGACGGCCAGCTTCACCTTCCTTCTTCAACTGCTCCAGCTGCGGGCTGACGGCGGTCATCAGCTGCATGATGATCGATGCCGAAATGTACGGCATGATCCCCAATGCAAAGATGCTCATCCGTTCCAGCGCGCCGCCGGAAAACATGTTGAACAAGCTAAGAATGGTCCCCTCATTCTGTCGAAACAGGTCCGCGAGTCGGTCCGGGTTGATACCTGGAACCGGGATGTGTGCGCCTATTCGGTAGACGATAATCGCCAGGAACAGAAAACGCAGACGAGCCCAGAGTTCAGACATACCGCCTTTGCCGAGCGCAGAGAGAGCACCTTGCTTAGCCATTTATTCCTCGAACTTGCCGCCAGCTGCTTCGATAGCCGCACGCGCACCTTTGGTGGCGCCGATTCCCTTTCCGATGGTAACAGCGCGAGTCACTTCACCGGACAGCATGATTTTCACACGCTGTACGTTGACGTTGATCACGTTGGCATCTTTCAAGGACTGCACGGTGACGATGTCGCCTTCCACTTTAGCCAGCTCGGACAAACGCACTTCTGCGCGATCCATGGCTTTCAGGGAAACGAAACCGAACTTCGGCAGGCGACGATGCAGCGGCTGTTGACCGCCTTCAAAGCCTGGAGCAATGGTGCCACCGGAGCGGGAGGACTGACCTTTGTGGCCACGGCCACCGGTCTTACCCAAACCACTACCGATACCACGGCCCGGACGATGCTTTTCGCGACGGGAACCCGGCGCTGGACTCAGATCATTGAGTTTCATCGATTAACCCTCGACACGCAGCATGTAGTAAGCCTTGTTGATCATCCCGCGATTCTCGGGAGTATCAAGTACTTCTACAGTGTGACCGATGCGACGCAGACCCAGACCCTTAACGCACAGTTTGTGGTTAGGGATGCGGCCGGTCATGCTTTTGATCAGCGTAACTTTAACGGTAGCCATGATCAGAAGATCTCCTTGACGCTTTTGCCACGCTTGGCGGCAATGGATTCAGGAGACTGCATAGCTTTCAAACCTTTGAAAGTGGCGTGAACCACGTTTACCGGGTTAGTCGAGCCGTAGCACTTGGCCAGAACGTTCTGAACGCCAGCAACTTCGAGGACAGCACGCATAGCGCCGCCAGCGATGATACCGGTACCTTCAGAAGCAGGCTGCATGTACACCTTCGAAGCGCCGTGACCGGACTTCATTGCGTACTGCAGAGTGGTGCCGTTCAGGTCAACTTGGATCATGTTGCGGCGAGCAGCTTCCATTGCCTTCTGGATCGCAGCAGGCACTTCACGTGACTTGCCACGGCCGAAGCCAACACGCCCTTTACCATCACCAACCACGGTCAACGCGGTGAAAGTGAAGATACGGCCGCCTTTAACGGTTTTGGCTACGCGGTTAACTTGAACCAGCTTCTCGATGTAGCCTTCGTCGCGCTTTTGGTCGTTATTTGACATAACTTAGAACTCCAGCCCAGCTTCACGAGCAGCATCAGCCAGCGCCTTGACGCGGCCGTGGTACTTGAAGCCAGAGCGGTCGAAAGCCACCTGCGAGACGCCAGCGGCTTTAGCACGCGTAGCGACCAGCTGGCCAACCTTAGTGGCCGCGTCGATGTTGCCAGTGGCGCCATCACGCAGTTCTTTATCCAAAGTCGAGGCAGATGCCAGGACTTTGTTGCCGTCGGCCGAAATGACCTGGGCGTAGATGTGCTGCGACGAGCGGAACACGCAGAGACGCACGACTTCGAGTTCGTGCATTTTCAGGCGTGCTTTGCGAGCGCGACGCAGTCGAGTAACTTTTTTGTCGGTCATTTGCTATGCCCTACTTCTTCTTGGCTTCTTTACGACGGACGACTTCGTCCGCGTAGCGCACACCTTTGCCTTTGTACGGCTCTGGTGGACGGAAGTCGCGGATCTCGGCGGCCACTTGACCTACCAGCTGCTTATCGATGCCCTTGATCAGGATATCGGTCTGGCTAGGAGTCTCAGCGGTGATGCCTTCCGGCAGTTCATAATCCACTGGGTGCGAGAAGCCAAGAGCCAGGTTCAGCACTGTGCCTTTTGCTTGCGCTTTGTAACCAACACCGACCAGCTGGAGCTTACGCTCGAAGCCTTGGCTTACGCCTTGGACCATGTTGTTTACCAACGCACGAGTGGTACCAGCCATTGCGCGAGTTTGTTGATCGCCATTGCGAGCAGCGAAACGCAGCTCACCAGCTTCTTCAACGATCTCAACGGACGAATGGATGTTCAGTTCGAGAGTGCCCTTGGCACCCTTCACCGAAAGCTGTTGGCCTGCGAATTTGACTTCGACGCCGGCTGGCAGCTTAACGGGGTTCTTAGCGACGCGTGACATGCTTATCCCCCCTTAGAACACAGTGCAAAGAACTTCGCCGCCGACACCGGCAGCGCGCGCAGCACGATCCGTCATCACACCTTTGTTGGTGGAGACGATAGACACACCGAGACCGCCACGAACTTTTGGCAGATCATCGACGGACTTGTACTGACGCAGGCCTGGACGGCTAACGCGCTTCACTTCCTCGATGACCGGACGGCCTTCGAAGTACTTCAGCTCGATGGACAGCAGTGGCTTGATTTCGCTGCTGATCTGATAACCCGCAATGTAACCTTCGTCCTTCAGGACTTTGGCAACAGCTACCTTCAAAGTAGAAGATGGCATGCTTACGACGGACTTTTCAGCCATCTGGGCATTACGGATTCGAGTTAGCATGTCCGCTAACGGGTCCTGCATACTCATGGGCTAGACGCTCCTAATACACAAAAAATTAGCCTTGCGGCTACTACGTGTCGCCGAGGACATCCATGCAAAAAAAGCACGGGCTCAGGCGAGCCGGGTATTCTAGACACACCCCACAAATGAATCAAGCCCCAAAAGGGGCTTGATTCAAGTTCAAGGTCACCGGCGGTCAGGATCTTGCGATCCCGAACACCGAGACTTTGATAGTGCTTACCAGCTGGCTTTAACCAGACCAGGTACGTCACCACGCATTGCAGCTTCACGCAGTTTGTTACGGCCGAGGCCGAACTTGCGGTAAACGCCGTGTGGACGACCGGTCAGGCGGCAGCGGTTACGCATGCGCGAAGCGCTTGCGTCACGTGGCTGCTTTTGCAGAGCTACTGTAGCTTCCCAACGCGCTTCTGGACTTGCGTTCAGATCAACGATGATAGCTTTCAGTGCTGCACGCTTTTTGGCGTACTTGGCAACCGTGAGCTGACGCTTCAGCTCGCGGTTTTTCATGCTCATCTTGGCCATTTTCCTACTCCAATCAGTTGCGGAACGGGAATTTGAAAGCACGCAACAGGGCGCGACCTTCATCATCGTTCTTGGCAGTGGTGGTCAGGGTAATGTCCAGACCGCGGAGAGCATCGATCTTGTCGTAGTCGATTTCCGGGAAGATGATCTGCTCTTTAACGCCCATGCTGTAGTTACCACGACCATCGAAGGACTTGGCATTCAGGCCGCGGAAGTCGCGAACCCGAGGCAGGGAGATCGACAGCAGACGATCCAGGAACTCGTACATACGCTCACGGCGCAGGGTCACTTTGACGCCGATCGGCCAACCTTCACGGACTTTAAAGCCAGCGATGGATTTCCGAGCGTAAGTCACAACGACTTTCTGGCCGGTGATCTTTTCCAGGTCAGCAACAGCGTGCTCGATGACTTTTTTGTCACCGACTGCTTCGCCCAGACCCATGTTCAGGGTGATTTTGGTAACGCGTGGAACTTCCATCACGTTCGAAAGCTTAAGTTCTTCCTTAAGCTTCGGTGCGATTTCTTTCCAGTAAATCTCTTTTAGTCGTGCCATGGTCTCATCTACCTAGCAGTGTTCAAGCATCAACCGCTTTTTGGGTCGACTTGAAGACACGAATTTTCTTGCCGTCTTCTACTTTGAAACCAACGCGATCAGCCTTGTTGGTTTCGCCGTTGAAAATGGCTACGTTAGAAGCGTCCAGTGGAGCTTCTTTCTCGACGATACCGCCTTGTACGCCCGACATCGGGTTAGGCTTGGTATGACGCTTGACCAGGTTCAGACCACCGATAACCAGACGGTTATTAGCGAGAACCTTAAGCACCTTACCGCGCTTACCTTTGTCTTTGCCGGCGATCACGATGATCTCGTCGTCACGACGAATCTTTTGCATGTCGGATCTCCTTACAGCACTTCTGGGGCGAGCGAGACGATCTTCATGAACTTCTCAGTACGAAGTTCACGGGTCACTGGCCCAAAGATACGGGTGCCGATCGGCTCTTGCTTGTTGTTCAGAAGAACAGCAGCGTTGCCATCAAAGCGGATAATGGAGCCATCAGCACGACGAACGCCGTGACGAGTGCGGACTACAACAGCAGTCATCACTTGGCCTTTTTTCACTTTACCGCGAGGAATTGCTTCCTTCACGGTAACTTTGATGATGTCACCGATACCAGCGTAACGACGATGGGAGCCACCCAGCACCTTGATGCACATAACGCGGCGAGCGCCGCTGTTATCGGCCACATCGAGCATGGATTGAGTCTGAATCATATAATTTCTCCGACCCCTAGTCCTTAGACTTCCACAGCGCGTTCGAGAACATCAACCAGCGCCCAAGACTTGGTCTTGGCCAAAGGACGAGTTTCACGAATAGTGACTTTGTCGCCGATGTGGCACTGATTGGTTTCGTCGTGCGCGTGCAGCTTAGTCGAACGCTTAACGTATTTACCGTAGATCGGGTGCTTAACGCGACGCTCGATCAGAACGGTGATGGTCTTGTCCATTTTGTCGCTGACAACACGGCCAGTCAGCGTACGGACGGTTTTTTCGGCTTCAGCCATGATTACTTACCTGCCTGCTGTTTGAGCACAGTCTTCACGCGAGCGATGTCACGCTTAACTTGCCGGAGCAGGTGAGACTGCCCCAACTGGCCAGTTGCTTTCTGCATGCGCAGATTGAACTGGTCGCGCAGCAGGCCGAGCAGTTGCTCGTTAAGCTGCGGCGCGTCTTTTTCACGAAGTTCGTTCGCTTTCATCACATCACCGTCCGTTTAACGAAGGCAGTGGCGAGCGGCAGCTTTGCAGCAGCCAGGGCAAATGCCTCACGCGCCAGCTCTTCAGAAACACCCTCGATTTCATACAGGACTTTGCCTGGCTGAATCTGGGCAACCCAGTATTCCACGCTACCTTTACCTTTACCCATCCGAACTTCGAGTGGCTTCTTGGAAATAGGCTTGTCCGGGAATACACGGATCCAGATCTTGCCGCCACGTTTAACGTGACGGGTCAGTGCACGACGCGCTGACTCGATCTGACGAGCGGTGAGACGACCACGAGCTACAGACTTCAGCGCGAACTCGCCGAAGCTGACTTTGCTACCGCGCAATGCCAGGCCACGGTTGTGACCAGTCATCTGCTTGCGGAACTTCGTACGCTTTGGTTGCAACATTTGGCGTACCCCTTACTTAGCAGCTTTTTTACGAGGCGCTGGTGCTTGTGGTTTCAGTTCTTCTTGGCGACCACCAATTACTTCGCCTTTGAAGATCCAAACCTTTACACCGATCACACCGTAAGTGGTGTGAGCTTCGTAGTTGGCATAGTCGATGTCGGCACGCAGGGTGTGCAGTGGCACACGACCTTCGCGATACCATTCAGTACGTGCGATTTCAGCACCGCCGAGACGACCGCTCACTTGGATTTTGATGCCTTTGGCACCAATGCGCATGGCGTTCTGTACAGCGCGCTTCATAGCGCGACGGAACATTACGCGACGCTCCAGCTGCTGAGCTACGCTCTGCGCAACCAACATACCGTCGAGTTCCGGCTTGCGGATTTCTTCGATATTGATGTGCACAGGCACACCCATTTGCTTGGTCAGGTCCTGACGCAGTTTCTCAACATCTTCACCTTTCTTCCCGATAACGATACCTGGACGAGCGGTGTGGATGGTGATACGTGCAGTTTGGGCCGGACGATGGATATCGATACGGCTTACGGACGCGCTTTTTAGTTTGTCTTGGAGATACTCACGCACCTTCAGATCAGCGAACAAATAGTCCGCATAAGTCCGACCGTCTGCGTACCAGACGGAGGTGTGCTCCTTGACGATTCCCAGGCGAATGCCAATGGGATGTACTTTCTGACCCATCTCTTCGACTCCGTTACTTGTCAGCAACCTTGACAGTGATATGGCAAGACCGCTTGACGATGCGATCAGCACGGCCTTTGGCACGTGGCATGATTCGCTTCAGCGAACGCCCTTCGTTGACGAAAACGGTGCTGACTTTAAGGTCATCAACGTCTGCGCCTTCGTTATGCTCGGCGTTGGCTACGGCCGACTCCAGCACTTTCTTCATGATCTCGGCGGCTTTCTTACTGCTGAAAGCCAACAAGTTGAGCGCTTCGCCCACCTTCTTCCCGCGGATCTGGTCGGCGACCAAGCGGGCTTTCTGGGCGGAGATTCGAGCGCCCGACAACTTAGCGGCTACTTCCATTTCCTAACCCCTTAACGCTTGGCTTTCTTGTCAGCCACGTGCCCACGATAAGTGCGGGTACCGGCGAACTCGCCCAGTTTGTGGCCGACCATGTCTTCGTTCACGAGAACTGGCACATGTTGACGACCGTTGTGTACTGCGATGGTCAGACCGACCATTTGTGGCAGGATCATCGAACGGCGCGACCAGGTTTTAACTGGTTTGCGATCGTTCTTTTCCGCCGCCACTTCGATCTTCTTCAGTAGGTGAAGATCGATAAAAGGACCTTTTTTCAGAGAACGTGGCACTGTCGTATCCCTCTATTTACTTGCGACGACGGACGATCATTTTGTCGGTACGCTTATTACCACGAGTCTTCGCGCCCTTAGTCGGGAAGCCCCATGGCGATACCGGATGACGACCACCAGAGGTACGACCTTCACCACCACCATGTGGGTGGTCAACCGGGTTCATGGCAACACCACGAACGGTTGGGCGAACGCCACGCCAGCGTTTGGCACCAGCTTTACCCAGCGAACGCAGGCTGTGCTCGGAGTTCGAGACTTCGCCCAGGGTCGCGCGGCATTCAGCCAGCACTTTACGCATCTCACCAGAACGCAGACGCAGGGTCACATAGACACCTTCACGAGCGATCAGCTGAGCCGAAGCACCAGCGGAACGAGCGATTTGCGCGCCTTTACCTGGCTTCAATTCGATGCCGTGTACGGTACTACCAACTGGAATGCTGCGCAGTTGCAACTGGTTGCCCGGCTTGATCGGAGCCAAAGCACCCGAAATCAGCTGGTCACCAGCGTTCACGCCTTTAGGGGCGATGATGTAACGGCGTTCGCCGTCTGCGTACAACATAAGAGCAATGTGAGCAGTACGGTTTGGATCGTATTCGATACGCTCGACAGTGGCTGGAATGCCATCTTTGTCGTTGCGACGGAAATCGACCAGACGATAATGCTGCTTATGGCCACCACCGATGTGACGAGTGGTAATACGACCATTGTTGTTACGACCACCAGACTTCGATTTCTTCTCGAGCAGCGGTGCGTGAGGAGCGCCTTTATGCAGCTCCTGGTTGACCACCTTGACCACATGACGGCGGCCAGGGGAAGTCGGTTTGCATTTAACGATTGCCATGATGCACCCCTTCCTTACTCAGCACTGCTGCTGAAATCGAGATCTTGGCCTGGCTGAAGGGAGATAACTGCCTTCTTCCAGTCATTACGCTTGCCCAGACCGCGAGCAGTACGCTTGCTCTTACCCAGAACATTCAGGGTAGTAACACGCTCTACTTTCACGCTGAACAGGCTTTCGACGGCCTTCTTGATTTCCAGCTTGGTTGCATCAGTAGCAACCTTGAAAACGAACTGACCTTTCTTGTCTGCCAGAACCGTAGCCTTCTCGGAAACGTGCGGGCCAAGCAGAACTTTAAATACGCGTTCCTGGTTCATCCCAGCAGCTCCTCGAATTTCTTCACGGCCGACACGGTGATCAACACCTTGTCGTATGCGATCAGACTAACTGGATCGGAACCTTGCACATCACGTACATCTACGTGCGGCAGGTTGCGAGCAGCCAGGTACAGGTTCTGATCAACAGCGTCCGACACGATCAGAACGTCGGTCAGGCTCATGTTGTTCAGCTTGCCCAGCAGGTCTTTGGTTTTCGGAGTTTCAACTGCGAAATCCTGAACCACGACCAGACGATCAGTACGCACCAGCTCAGCAAGGATGGAACGCATTGCTGCGCGATACATCTTCTTGTTCAGCTTCTGGGAGTGATCCTGAGGACGAGCTGCGAAAGTGGTACCGCCGCCACGCCAGATTGGGCTACGGATAGTACCGGCACGAGCACGGCCAGTACCTTTCTGACGCCATGGGCGCTTACCGCCACCACGAACGTCGGAACGGGTCTTTTGCTGCTTGCTACCTTGACGGCCGCCGGCCATGTAGGCCACGACTGCCTGGTGAACCAGCGTCTCGTTGAATTCGCCGCCAAATGTCAGTTCGGAAACTTCGATCGCTTGAGCGTCATTTACATTTAATTGCATGTCAGCTTCCCCTTAACCGCGAGCCTTGGCTGCTGGACGTACAACCAAGTTGCCGCCAGTAGCGCCAGGAACAGCGCCCTTGACCAACAACAGATTGCGTTCAGCGTCCACGCGCACTACTTCGAGGGACTGCACGGTCACGCGCTCAGCGCCCATATGACCGGACATTTTTTTGCCCTTGAATACACGACCAGGAGTCTGGCACTGGCCGATAGAGCCTGGAACGCGGTGGGACACGGAGTTACCGTGGGTATTATCTTGCCCGCGGAAGTTCCAACGCTTGATCGTACCCTGGAAGCCTTTACCTTTGGACTGACCGGTTACATCAACCAGTTGACCAGCGGCGAAGATTTCAGCGTTGATCAGATCGCCGGCCTGGTACTCGCCTTCTTCAAGACGGAATTCCATTACGGTACGACCAGCGGCAACGTTCGCTTTAGCGAAGTGGCCAGCCTGAGCAGCTGTAACACGCGAAGCACGACGCTCGCCTACAGTGACTTGCACTGCACGATAGCCATCGGTCTCTTCAGTTTTGAACTGGGTGACGCGATTCGGCTCGATCTCAATGACCGTGACCGGAATGGAGACACCTTCTTCGGTGAAAATACGGGTCATACCGCATTTACGACCGACTACACCAATAGTCATGTTGTAAACCTCATGAGTGTACGGGGCTTTCACCCGCTATGGCCGCCCATTTCAGAGCGTTACACGACTAAGACCGAGTCTTAGCCGAGGCTGATCTGCACTTCCACACCGGCCGCAAGATCAAGCTTCATAAGAGCATCAACGGTTTTATCCGTTGGCTGGACGATGTCCAGAACGCGCTTATGAGTACGGATCTCGTACTGGTCACGCGCGTCTTTGTTGACGTGCGGGGAGACCAGAACGGTGAACCGCTCTTTACGGGTAGGCAGTGGAATTGGACCACGCACTTGAGCACCAGTACGTTTCGCGGTTTCCACGATTTCCTGGGTGGATTGGTCGATCAGGCGATGGTCAAAAGCCTTCAACCTGATACGGATTTGCTGATTTTGCATTGGATTTCAGACTCCGGCTGCTATTCCCACCGGGCGCAATACGCCCGTTAAAAGGAGGCGCAATTCTATAGACGCCCCAGATAGGTGTCAACCCAATAAAAAAGCCCCCGCTAAGCGGGGGCTTTTTCAACTCATCAAAGCTTACTCAAAAAGAGCTTACTCGATGATTTTGGCTACGACGCCAGCGCCGACGGTACGACCGCCTTCACGGATAGCGAAACGCAGACCGTCTTCCATTGCGATGGTTTTGATCAGGGTAACAGTCATCTGAATGTTGTCACCTGGCATTACCATTTCAACGCCTTCTGGCAGCTCGCAGTTACCAGTCACGTCAGTAGTACGGAAGTAGAACTGTGGACGGTAGCCTTTGAAGAACGGAGTATGACGACCGCCTTCTTCCTTGCTCAGAACGTAAACTTCTGCGGTGAACTTGGTGTGCGGCTTAACCGAACCTGGCTTAACCAGAACCTGGCCACGCTCAACGTCGTCACGCTTGGTACCACGCAGCAGAACGCCGCAGTTCTCGCCAGCACGACCTTCGTCGAGCAGCTTGCGGAACATTTCAACACCGGTGCAGGTAGTGACGGTGGTGTCACGCAGACCAACGATTTCCAGTGGATCCTGAACGCGAACGATACCGCGCTCGATACGGCCAGTCACAACAGTACCACGACCCGAGATCGAGAATACGTCTTCGATTGGCATCAGGAACGGCTTGTCGGTCAGACGAACTGGCTCTGGGATGTAGCTGTCCAGAGTTTCAACCAGTTTACGAACGGCAGTGGTGCCCATTTCGTTTTCGTCGTTGCCTTCCAGAGCCATACGAGCAGAACCGATGATGATCGGAGTGTCGTCACCTGGGAAGTCGTAAGTGCTGAGCAGGTCGCGAACTTCCATCTCAACCAGTTCCAGCAGCTCTGCGTCGTCTACCAGGTCAGCCTTGTTCAGGAAAACCACGATGTACGGAACGCCTACCTGACGGGACAGCAGGATGTGCTCACGGGTTTGTGGCATCGGACCATCAGCGGCCGAGCAAACCAGGATAGCGCCGTCCATCTGAGCAGCACCGGTGATCATGTTCTTCACATAGTCAGCGTGACCTGGGCAGTCAACGTGAGCGTAGTGACGGATCAGCGAGTTGTATTCAACGTGCGCGGTGTTGATGGTGATACCACGAGCTTTCTCTTCTGGTGCGCTGTCGATCTTGTCGAAGTCAACACGAGCCGAACCGAAAACTTCGGAGCAGACGCGAGTCAGAGCAGCAGTCAGAGTGGTTTTACCGTGGTCAACGTGACCGATGGTGCCAACGTTGACGTGCGGAAGGGAACGATCAAATTTTTCTTTAGCCACGACAATTAACTCCTAGCCTAAAGGACTGAATCAGCCTTGTTTTTTGGTTACAGTTTCGACGATGTGCGACGGAGCTGTATTGTATTTTTTGAATTCCATAGAGTAGCTTGCGCGACCTTGGGACATGGAACGAACGTCGGTCGCATAACCGAACATCTCGCCCAACGGAACCTCGGCACGAATTACTTTACCGGAAACCGTATCTTCCATACCCAGGATCATGCCGCGACGACGGTTAAGGTCGCCCATCACGTCACCCATATAGTCTTCAGGTGTAACAACCTCTACAGCCATGATCGGCTCAAGCAACTCACCACCGCCCTTCTGGGCCAGTTGCTTGGTCGCCATGGAAGCAGCCACCTTAAACGCCATCTCGTTCGAGTCGACGTCATGGTAGGAACCATCAAACACGGTAGCCTTCAGGCCGATCAGCGGATAGCCGGCAACAACGCCGTTCTTCATCTGCTCTTCGATACCCTTCTGGATAGCCGGGATGTATTCCTTAGGAACCACACCACCCACTACTTCGTTCAGGAATTGCAGACCTTCCTGACCTTCGTCAGCAGGAGCAAAGCGAATCCAGCAATGACCGAACTGGCCACGACCGCCGGACTGACGAACGAACTTGCCTTCGATTTCGCAGCTCTTCGTGATGCGCTCACGGTACGAAACTTGAGGCTTACCGATGTTGGCTTCGACGTTGAACTCACGGCGCATCCGGTCAACCAGGATGTCCAGGTGCAACTCGCCCATGCCGGAGATGATCGTTTGACCAGTCTCTTCATCAGTCTTGACGCGGAAAGACGGGTCTTCCTGAGCAAGTTTGCCCAGAGCGATACCCATTTTTTCCTGGTCATCCTTGGTCTTAGGCTCTACGGCAACCGAAATAACCGGCTCCGGGAAGTCCATGCGAACCAGGATGATTGGCTTGTCAGCGTTGCACAAAGTCTCACCAGTGGTGACGTCCTTCATGCCGATCAAGGCCGCGATGTCACCAGCGCGAACTTCCTTGATCTCTTCGCGGGCGTTTGCGTGCATTTGCACCATACGACCCACACGCTCTTTCTTGCCTTTAACCGAGTTGATCACGCCGTCGCCGGAGGCCAACACGCCCGAGTAAACTCGAACAAAGGTCAAAGTACCCACGAATGGGTCGGTAGCGATCTTGAACGCCAGAGCCGAGAACGGCTCGCTGTCGTCTGCGTGACGCTCCATTTCCTTGGTCTCGTCATCCGGGTCAGTACCCTTGATGGCAGGAATGTCGGTAGGAGCAGGCAGGTAGTCGATAACGGCGTCGAGAACCAGGGGAACGCCCTTGTTCTTGAAGGAAGAACCGCAAACAGCCAGAACGATCTCGCCAGCAATAGTACGCTGACGCAGAGCGGCCTTGATTTCCGCGTTGGTGAGTTCTTCACCTTCGAGGTACTTGTTCATCAGCTCTTCGCTGGCTTCGGCCGCAGCTTCAATCATGTTGCTGCGCCACTCGTCAGCCAATTCCTGCAATTCAGCAGGGATAGGCTCGCGACGTGGAGTCATGCCTTTGTCAGCGTCATTCCAGTAAACAGCTTCCATGGACATCAGATCGATCTGACCCTGGAAGTTGTCTTCGGAACCGATAGCCAACTGGATTGGCACCGGAGTGTGACCCAGACGCTGCTTGATCTGACCGATCACGCGCAGGAAGTTTGCACCAGCACGGTCCATCTTGTTTACGTAAACAAGACGTGGAACGCCGTACTTGTTGGCCTGACGCCATACGGTTTCCGACTGAGGCTCAACACCCGAGGTACCGCAGAACACAACGACCGCGCCGTCGAGAACACGCAGGGAACGTTCAACTTCAATAGTGAAGTCAACGTGGCCCGGGGTGTCGATGACGTTGAAGCGATACTGATCTTTGTGCTGCTTCTCGGAACCCTGCCAGAAGGCGGTAATAGCAGCAGAAGTAATGGTAATACCACGCTCCTGCTCCTGCACCATCCAGTCTGTGGTCGCGGCGCCGTCATGCACCTCGCCCATTTTGTGACTTTTGCCAGTGTAAAAAAGGACGCGCTCGGTGGTGGTGGTTTTACCAGCATCCACGTGAGCAACGATACCAATGTTACGGTAGCGATTAATCGGTGTAGTACGAGCCATAAAGCCCTCGCAAAATTAGTGACGCTAAAATTAGAAGCGGTAGTGCGAGAAAGCCTTGTTGGCTTCAGCCATACGGTGCACGTCTTCACGCTTCTTAACTGCAGCACCTTTGCCTTCAGCAGCGTCCAACAGTTCGCCAGCCAAACGCAGAGCCATAGACTTCTCGCCGCGCTTACGGGCGAAGTCTACCAACCAGCGCATTGCCAGAGCGTTACGACGGGACGGACGAACTTCGACCGGAACCTGGTAAGTAGCACCGCCTACACGGCGCGACTTTACTTCGACCAGCGGAGCGATGGCGTCGAGAGCTTTCTCGAAGATTTCCAGGGGGTCGCTGTTCTTGCGTTCTTTAACCTTCTCCAGCGCGCCATAAACGATACGCTCGGCAACGGCTTTCTTGCCGCTTTCCATCACGTGGTTCATGAACTTGGCCAGGATTTGGCTTCCGTATTTTGGATCGTCAAGCACTTCGCGCTTGGCTGCTACGCGTCTTCTTGGCATGGATAAGCCCTCAAACGGTCTTCAGGTTCGCTCGGAATCAGTGCCCTTTCGGGACGCCTCCGACCTTACTCTTATCGACTCAGAAAAATAGATGATTCAGTTTTTACAAAAAGCCACTACTACTTAGGCTTCTTGGTACCGTACTTCGAACGACCTTGGTTACGACCTTTAACGCCGGAAGTATCCAAAGAGCCGCGAACGGTGTGGTAACGAACACCTGGCAAGTCTTTTACACGACCGCCGCGGATCAGTACCACGCTGTGCTCTTGCAGGTTGTGGCCTTCACCGCCGATGTACGAGGAAACCTCGAAACCGTTGGTCAGACGCACACGGCATACTTTACGCAGTGCCGAGTTAGGTTTTTTCGGCGTGGTGGTATACACACGGGTGCATACGCCACGACGTTGCGGGCAGTTCTGCAGCGCAGGCACGTCGGATTTCTCGACGATACGCTTACGCGGCTGACGTACCAGCTGGTTGATAGTTGCCATCTACTAGCTCCACTGTTGTCTTGCGACGCTATTGTCTTGCAAGAAAAGCAAAATGGCAGGAACGAATTCCCGCCAAATTTAGGGGTACAAGAGTCTAAAGAGGATCTTGCCCCCAGTCAAGACAAGGCCCCGACCTTCCCGCTTATCCAACCTCGACAAAATGTCTTGATTCGATGAACGGAACGATCAGGGCCTTGGCTCATTTATCGCAGAACTCAGTTACCGCTCGAGTTCAGCGCTTCGGTCAGTGCAGCTTCCACTTCACTGGCGCTTACGCGCAACGGTTTGTCAGCATCACGACGGCGTTTACGCTCGCTGTGATAAGCCAGACCGGTACCAGCCGGGATCAGACGACCCACGACCACGTTTTCTTTCAGGCCGCGCAAGTAATCGCGCTTGCCGGTTACCGCCGCTTCGGTCAGTACGCGAGTGGTTTCCTGGAAGGAAGCCGCCGAGATGAACGATTCGGTGGACAACGACGCCTTGGTGATACCCAGCAGCACGCGAGTGAACTTGGAAACGAATTTCTCGTCGTTCGCCAGGCGCTCGTTTTCTACCAGTACGTGAGTCAATTCCATCTGGTCGCCCTTGATGAAACTGGAATCGCCGGATTCAGCGATTTCAACTTTACGCAGCATCTGACGCAGGATGGTCTCGATGTGCTTGTCGTTGATCTTCACGCCTTGCAGACGGTAAACGTCCTGGATCTCGTTCACGATGTACTTGGCCAGCGCACTTACACCCAGCAGACGCAGGATGTCGTGTGGATCGCTCGGGCCGTCGGAGATAACTTCGCCGCGGTTTACCTGTTCGCCTTCGAAGACGTTCAGGTGACGCCACTTCGGAATCAGCTCTTCGTACGGATCGCTACCGTCGTTCGGAGTGATGACCAGACGGCGCTTGCCTTTGGTCTCTTTACCGAACGCGATGGTGCCGCTGACTTCAGCCAGAATCGAGGCTTCTTTCGGACGACGGGCTTCGAACAAGTCGGCAACACGCGGCAGACCACCGGTGATGTCACGGGTCTTCGAAGTCTCTTGCGGAATACGAGCGATAACATCACCGATCGCGATTTTCGCACCGTCCGCAACACCGACCAGGGCGTTGGCTGGCAGGAAGTACTGAGCGATAACGTCAGTGCCTGGCAGCAACAGATCCTTGCCGTTGTCATCAACCATCTTCACAGCAGGACGGATATCTTTACCGGCAGCTGGACGGTCTTTGGCGTCGAGAACTTCAATGTTGGTCATACCGGTCAATTCGTCAGTCTGACGCTTGATCGTGATGCCTTCTTCCATGCCCACGTAGGTCACGGTACCTTTCATTTCGGTAACGATTGGGTGAGTGTGCGGATCCCACTTGGCCACGATTGCGCCAGCGTCGACCTTGTCACCTTCTTTAACCGAAATCACAGCACCGTACGGCAGCTTGTAACGCTCGCGCTCACGACCGAAGTCATCAGCGATTGCCAGCTCACCGGAACGGGACACAGCAACCAGGCAACCATCCACTCGCTCAACGTGCTTCAGGTTGTGCAGACGGACGGTACCGCCATTCTTCACCTGAACGCTGTCAGCTGCGGAGGTCCGGCTTGCCGCACCACCGATGTGGAACGTACGCATGGTCAGCTGGGTACCCGGCTCACCGATGGACTGGGCAGCGATAACGCCGACTGCTTCACCGATGTTCACCTGGTGACCACGAGCCAAGTCACGGCCGTAGCACTTGGCGCAAATGCCATAGCGGGTTTCGCAGCTGATCGGCGAACGCACGATCACTTCGTCGATGCTGTTCAGCTCGATGAACTCGACCCACTTCTCGTCTACCAGAGTGCCGGCAGGAACGATAACTTCCTCGGTACCTGGCTTGAATACGTCACGGGCAATGACACGACCCAATACGCGCTCACCCAACGGCTCAACAACGTCACCGCCTTCAATGTGCGGAGTCATTACCAGGCCATGTTCGGTGCCGCAATCGATCTCGGTCACAACCAGATCCTGCGCCACGTCTACCAGACGACGAGTCAGGTAACCGGAGTTCGCAGTTTTCAACGCGGTATCCGCCAAACCTTTACGAGCACCGTGAGTCGAGATGAAGTACTGAAGTACGCTCAAACCTTCACGGAAGTTCGCAGTAATCGGCGTTTCGATGATGGAACCGTCCGGCTTGGCCATCAGGCCACGCATACCGGCGAGCTGACGGATCTGCGCAGCAGAACCCCGTGCGCCCGAGTCGGCCATCATGTACATCGAGTTGAAGGACTCTTGGTCGACTTCGACGCCATGACGGTCGATGACTTTCTCTTTCGAGAGGTTGGCCATCATCGCCTTGGAAACTTCGTCGTTCGCCTTGGACCAAAGGTCGATCACTTTGTTGTACTTCTCGCCCTGGGTTACCAGGCCGGAGGCGTACTGACTTTCGATCTCTTTCACTTCGTCGGTAGCAGCACCGATGATGCGGGCTTTTTCATCCGGGATAACGAAGTCGTTAACACCGATGGAAACGCCGGAAATAGTCGAATAGGCAAAACCGGTGTACATCAACTGGTCAGCGAAGATCACGGTCTCTTTCAAACCAACCACGCGGTAGCACTGGTTGATCAGCTTGGAGATCGCCTTTTTCTTCATCGGCAGGTTGACGACGTCGTACGACAGACCTTTTGGTACAACCTGGAACAACAGCGCACGGCCGACAGTGGTGTCGACGATACGAGTGTTGGTCACGCTGCCGCCATCACGGTCGTTGACGGTTTCGTTGATCCGCACTTTGACTTTTGCGTGCAGTGCGGCTTCGCCGGCACGGAACACACGGTCAACTTCTTGCAGATCCGCGAACACACGACCTTCGCCCTTGGCGTTGATCGCTTCACGAGTCATGTAGTACAGACCCAATACAACGTCCTGCGACGGAACGATGATTGGCTCACCGTTGGCTGGCGACAGAATGTTGTTGGTCGACATCATCAACGCACGCGCTTCCAACTGGGCTTCCAGTGTCAGCGGTACGTGCACGGCCATTTGGTCGCCGTCGAAGTCGGCGTTGTACGCAGCACAGACCAGAGGGTGCAGCTGGATAGCCTTACCTTCGATCAGTACTGGTTCAAACGCCTGGATACCCAGACGGTGAAGGGTCGGTGCACGGTTGAGAAGCACTGGGTGTTCGCGGATAACTTCAGCGAGAACGTCCCAAACTTCCGGCAGCTCGCGCTCGACCATCTTCTTCGCAGCTTTGATGGTGGTAGCAAGACCACGCATTTCCAGCTTGCCGAAAATGAACGGCTTGAACAGCTCGAGAGCCATTTTCTTCGGCAGACCGCACTGGTGCAGACGCAGGGTCGGACCTACGGTAATTACCGAACGACCCGAGTAGTCAACACGCTTACCGAGCAAGTTCTGACGGAAACGACCTTGCTTACCCTTGATCATGTCAGCCAGGGATTTCAGAGGACGCTTGTTGGAACCGGTGATAGCGCGGCCACGACGACCGTTGTCGAGCAGTGCATCGACGGCTTCCTGCAACATACGCTTTTCGTTACGCACGATGATGTCCGGAGCGGACAGATCGAGCAGACGCTTCAAGCGGTTGTTACGGTTGATCACTCGACGATACAGATCGTTGAGGTCGGAAGTCGCGAAGCGACCGCCATCCAGCGGGACCAGTGGACGCAGATCTGGCGGCAGAACCGGCAGAACGGTCAGCACCATCCATTCTGGAAGGTTGCCGGAACCCTGGAAGGCTTCCATCAACTTCAGACGCTTGGACAGCTTCTTGATTTTGGTTTCGGAGTTGGTTTGCGGAATTTCTTCACGCAGACGGCCAATCTCGTGTTCCAAGTCGATAGCGTGCAGCAGTTCGCGGACAGCTTCGGCACCCATGCGAGCATCGAAATCGTCACCGAACTCTTCCAGCGCTTCGAAGTACTGCTCATCGTTCAGCAGCTGACCTTTTTCAAGGGTGGTCATGCCTGGATCGATAACGACATAGCTCTCAAAATAGAGAACGCGTTCGATATCACGCAGGGTCATGTCCATCAGCAAGCCGATACGCGACGGCAGCGATTTCAGGAACCAGATGTGGGCAACTGGCGAGGCCAGTTCGATGTGCGCCATGCGCTCACGACGAACTTTAGCCAGCGCGACTTCAACGCCGCACTTCTCGCAGATCACACCACGGTGCTTCAAGCGCTTGTACTTACCGCACAGGCACTCGTAATCCTTTACCGGGCCAAAGATCTTGGCGCAGAACAGGCCGTCACGCTCAGGTTTGAACGTACGGTAGTTGATGGTTTCCGGCTTTTTAACTTCACCGAACGACCACGAACGGATCATCTCAGGCGATGCCAATCCAATACGGATGGCGTCGAACTCTTCGACTTGACCCTGGTTTTTCAGCAAATTCAGTAGGTCTTTCAAGGCCTTTCCTCCTGGCGGAGCAGAGAGCGGGCAATCCTGCCCCGCTCTCGATTCGCGTCACGTGTTATTCGGTTTCCAGATCGATATCGATGCCGAGGGAACGAATTTCCTTGATCAACACGTTGAAGGACTCGGGCATGCCCGGCTCCATACGGTGATCGCCATCCACGATGTTTTTGTACATCTTGGTACGGCCGTTCACATCGTCCGACTTCACTGTGAGCATTTCTTGCAGAGTGTAAGCGGCACCGTATGCTTCCAGTGCCCAGACCTCCATCTCCCCGAAACGCTGACCACCGAACTGTGCCTTACCACCCAGCGGCTGCTGGGTAACCAGGCTGTACGAACCGGTAG
This sequence comes from Pseudomonas sp. BF-R-01, assembly GCF_019946615.1. Classification (NCBI taxonomy): domain Bacteria; kingdom Pseudomonadati; phylum Pseudomonadota; class Gammaproteobacteria; order Pseudomonadales; family Pseudomonadaceae; genus Pseudomonas; species Pseudomonas sp. BF-R-01. Next base: position 10,414 of record NZ_JAGYFX010000046.1, on the reverse strand, counting down.
AACGAGCGTGCATCTTGTCGTCTACCAAGTGGTTCAGCTTCAGCATGTACATGTAGCCAACAGTAACCGGGCGCTCGAACTTGTTGCCGGTACGGCCGTCGGTCAGCTGCATCTGGCCGCTTTCTGGCAGGTCTGCCAGTTTCAGCATGGCCTTGATTTCGCTTTCCTTGGCGCCGTCGAACACTGGAGTGGCCATTGGAACGCCGCCACGCAGGTTCTTCGCCAGATCCAGGATTTCCTGATCAGAGAAGCTATCCAGATCTTCGTTACGACCGCCGATCTCGTTGTAGATCTCGTGCAGGAACTTGCGAAGCTCGGCGACTTTGCGCTGCTCTTCGATCATCCGGTTGATCTTCTCACCCAGACCTTTAGCCGCGAGGCCCAGGTGGGTTTCAAGGATCTGACCAACGTTCATACGCGAAGGTACGCCCAACGGGTTGAGGACGACGTCGACCGGGGTGCCATTGGCATCGTGCGGCATGTCTTCAACCGGCATGATCACGGAGACCACACCTTTGTTACCGTGACGACCGGCCATCTTGTCGCCCGGCTGGATGCGGCGACGGATTGCCAGGTAAACCTTGACGATTTTCAGCACGCCTGGAGCCAGGTCATCGCCCTGCTGCAGTTTGCGCTTCTTGTCTTCGAACTTGTCGTCCAGCAGACGGCGGCGATCAACGATGTAGGCCTGAGCCTTCTCGAGCTGCTCGTTCAGAGCATCTTCAGCCATGCGCAGTTTGAACCACTGACCATGCTCAAGACCGTCGAGAACTTCGTCGGTGATGTCCTGACCTTTCTTCAGACCGGCGCCGCCTTCGGCTTTATGGCCGACCAGAGCGGAACGCAGACGTTCGAAAGTGGCGCCTTCAACGATACGGAACTCTTCGTTCAGATCCTTGCGGATCTCGTCGAGCTGAGTCTTCTCGATCGACAGTGCACGAGCATCACGCTCAACGCCGTCGCGGGTGAAGACCTGTACGTCGATGACAGTACCCTTGGTACCGGTAGGTACACGCAGGGAGGTGTCTTTAACGTCGCTGGCTTTTTCACCGAAGATGGCACGCAGCAGCTTCTCTTCCGGAGTCAGTTGAGTCTCGCCTTTCGGAGTGACCTTACCGACCAGAATGTCGCCTGCGCCAACTTCAGCACCTACGTAAACGATACCGGCTTCGTCCAGTTTGTTCAGTGCAGCTTCACCCACGTTAGGGATGTCTGCAGTGATTTCCTCAGGCCCAAGCTTGGTGTCACGTGCCACACAGGTCAGTTCCTGAATGTGGATCGTGGTGAAGCGATCTTCCTGAACAACACGCTCGGACAGGCAGATGGAGTCTTCGAAGTTGAAGCCGTTCCATGCCATGAACGCGATGCGCATGTTCTGACCCAGAGCCAGCTCACCCATGTCGGTGGACGGACCGTCGGCCATGATGTCGCTGCGCTGGACCCGATCACCTTTACGCACCAGCGGACGCTGGTTGATGCAGGTGTTCTGGTTAGAGCGGGTGTATTTGGTCAGGTTGTAGATGTCGACACCAGCTTCGCCGGTTTCAACTTCGTCATCAGCAACACGAACCACGATACGGCTGGCGTCCACGGAATCGATAACGCCGCCACGACGAGCCACGACGCAAACGCCGGAGTCACGAGCTACGTTACGCTCCATGCCGGTACCGACCAGCGGCTTGTCAGCGCGCAGGGTTGGTACAGCTTGACGCTGCATGTTCGAACCCATCAACGCACGGTTGGCGTCGTCGTGCTCGAGGAACGGGATCAGCGACGCTGCAACCGAAACTACCTGCTTCGGCGATACGTCCATCAAGGTGACGTCTTCCGGCGCCTTGACGGTGAACTCGTTCAAGTGACGAACAGCTACCAGCTCGTCGATCAGGACTTTCTTGTCGTTCATCGTGGCCGAAGCCTGAGCGATCACATGATCAGCTTCTTCGATGGCGGACAGGAACACGATCTCGTCGGTGACCAGAGCGTCTTTCACCACACGGTACGGGCTCTCGAGGAAGCCGTACTGGTTGGTGCGCGCATAGGCGGCCAGGGAGTTGATCAGACCGATGTTCGGACCTTCCGGCGTTTCGATCGGGCATACACGACCGTAGTGAGTCGGGTGTACGTCACGAACTTCAAAGCCGGCACGCTCACGAGTCAAACCGCCAGGGCCGAGTGCAGAAACACGACGCTTGTGGGTGATCTCGGACAGCGGGTTGTTCTGGTCCATGAACTGGGACAGCTGGCTGGAACCGAAGAACTCTTTCACCGCCGCAGCCACTGGCTTGGCGTTGATCAGGTCTTGCGGCATCAGGCCTTCGCTTTCAGCCATCGACAGACGCTCTTTGACCGCACGCTCAACACGTACCAGGCCAACGCGGAACTGGTTCTCGGCCATTTCGCCTACGCAGCGAACACGACGGTTACCCAGGTGGTCGATGTCATCGACGATGCCTTTACCGTTACGGATGTCGACCAGAGTCTTCAGAACCGCGACGATGTCTTCTTTGCACAACACGCCCGAACCTTCGATCTCGGTACGACCGATACGACGGTTGAACTTCATCCGGCCGACCGCAGACAGGTCATAGCGCTCAGGGCTGAAGAACAGGTTGTTGAACAGAGTCTCGGCAGCGTCTTTGGTTGGCGGCTCGCCTGGACGCATCATGCGATAGATCTCGACCAGCGCTTCCAATTGGTTGCTGGTGGAGTCGATCTTCAGGGTGTCGGAGACGAACGGACCGCAGTCGATATCGTTGGTGTACAGAGTTTCGATGCGGACAACCTGAGCCTTGGCGATTTTCGCCAGGATCTCGGTGTTCAGCTCGGTGTTGCACTCTGCCAGGATTTCGCCGGTTGCCGGATGCACGATGACCTTGGCGGTAGTGCGACCCAGGACGTAGTCCAGAGGCACTTGCAGCTCTTTGATCCCGGCTTTTTCCAGCTGGTTGATGTGGCGAGCGGTGATACGACGACCTTGCTCGACAATAACCTTGCCTTTGTCATCCAGGATATCCAGGACAGCAATTTCACCACGCAGGCGCTGAGGCACCAGTTCCAGGCTGAGGTTTTCACCTTGCACGTGGAAGACGTTGGTGGTGTAGAACGCGTCGAGCACTTCTTCAGTGGTATAGCCGAGCGCACGCAGCAGTACCGATGCAGGCAGCTTGCGACGACGGTCGATACGCACGAACACGCAGTCTTTCGGATCGAACTCGAAGTCCAACCACGAACCGCGGTAAGGAATGATGCGCGCGGAGTACAGCAGTTTGCCGGAGCTGTGCGTCTTGCCACGGTCGTGGTCGAAGAACACGCCCGGGGAACGGTGCAGCTGGGAAACGATTACACGCTCGGTACCGTTGATTACGAAGGTACCGTTCTCAGTCATCAGGGGGATTTCACCCATGTAGACTTCTTGCTCTTTGATGTCCTTGATCGCTTTGTTCGACGATTCTTTGTCGAAAATGATCAGGCGCACTTTTACCCGCAAAGGTACGGCGTAAGTTACACCGCGCAATACGCATTCTTTGACATCAAATGCCGGTTCGCCCAGGCGATAACCGACGTACTCCAGCGCAGCATTGCCGGAGTAGCTGATGATCGGGAAAACGGATTTGAAGGCCGCATGCAGGCCCACGTCGCGGAACTGATCTTTAGTCGCTCCCGCTTGCAAGAATTCACGATACGAATCCAGCTGGATGGCCAGGAGGTACGGCACATCCATGACGTCCGGCAACTTGCTAAAGTCCTTGCGGATACGTTTTTTCTCAGTATATGAGTAAGCCATCAGCGTTCCCCAGCTTGGTCACCTGCTTGTTTGGCCCCTCCCGACGGGAGCAGCCAGAAAATCGTGCAAACCCCATGGTTTGCGCCACCGCATCGGGTGGTTACAACTCGTTATCAGCACCGACCCAGTCGGCTGCCAATAACGGAAAAAGGCCGGTGGCAAGAGCCACCAGCCATCAGCCTTTCGCTTAACGCTCGGGCTGGAGGAGCAAAGTCGATGCTTACTTCAGCTCGACTTTAGCGCCTGCTTCTTCCAGTACTGCTTTGGCTTTGTCAGCTGCGTCTTTGGCAACAGCTTCCAGAACCATGGCAGGAGCGCCGTCAACTACAGCCTTGGCTTCTTTCAGGCCCAGACCGGTCAGTTCACGTACAGCCTTGATCACGTTAACTTTCTTCTCGCCAGCTTCGGTCAGCATGACGTTGAATTCAGTTTGCTCTTCAACAACAGCGGCAGCAGCAGCTGGACCAGCCGATGCAGCAGCAGCGGTAACGCCGAATTTTTCTTCGAAAGCTTTGATCAGCTCAACAACTTCCATTACGGACATGTTGCCAACTGCTTCAAGGATATCGTTCTGAGAGATAGACATGAATCTAATTCCTGATATTGGGGACGGCCTACGCGACCATCGAAATAAACAAAAAACGCGAGAAGGAGACGAGCCTTAGGCTGCGGCAGCTTCTTTTTGGTCGCGAACTGCCGCCAGAGTACGAGCCAACTTGCTGGTAGCGCCTTGAATCACGCTCATCAGCTGAGAAATAGCTTCGTTACGGGTCGGCAGGGTTGCCAGTACGTCGATCTGATTAGCTGCGAGGAACTTGCCCTCGAACGCAGCTGCCTTGATCTCGAACTTATCCTGACCTTTTGCGAACTCTTTGAAGATACGAGCAGCAGCGCCCGGATGTTCTTTGGAGAATGCAATCAAGGTAGGGCCGGTGAACACGTCGTTGAGAACACTGTATTCAGTGTCGGCAACGGCGCGCTTGAGCAGGGTGTTACGTACAACACGTACGTAAACGCCAGCTTCACGAGCCTCTTTACGGAGTCCGGTCATTGCGCCTACTGTTACGCCACGGGCATCAGCCACGACAGCGGACAGAGCGACTTTGGCAGCCTCGTTGACTTCAGCGACGATGGCCTTCTTGTCTTCGAGTTTAATTGCCACGGGTTTAACTCCTGCTTGTTACCGTTTCATCTGGTCGAAACCGGATGTCGTTTTGGTGTCTGATTCGGTAAGGAACCGGGAGCACCATCTGCGTAGGCTTGTGGTTTAAGACTTGCGTCGCCTACGGTCTTGGATAGCCCCCGCCAGGCAGGGACCCCAATCTTTCAATTGGCGTAATCGCTTACGCCAACTTTTGTCTTACGCGTCGAGCGAGCTTTGGTCGATGACCAGACCTGGGCCCATAGTGGTGCTCAGGGTAACGCGCTTGACGTAAATGCCTTTCGAGGAAGCTGGCTTGATACGCTTCAGATCAGCGATCAGGGCTTCAACGTTTTCCTTCAGCTTGACGGCGTCGAAGCCGATCTTGCCAACGGAAGTGTGGATGATGCCGTTTTTGTCGGTGCGATAACGAACCTGACCAGCCTTGGCGTTTTTAACCGCGGTAGCTACGTCTGGAGTTACGGTGCCGACTTTAGGGTTAGGCATCAGGCCACGTGGACCGAGGATCTGACCCAACTGGCCTACAACGCGCATTGCATCCGGGGATGCGATAACTACGTCATAGTTCAGGTCGCCGCCTTTCATTTCGGCAGCCAGGTCGTCCATACCTACACGGTCAGCGCCGGCAGCCAGAGCGGCCTCAGCAGCTGGACCCTGGGTGAACACAGCAACGCGAACAGTCTTGCCAGTACCGTGCGGCAGCACAGTAGCGCTACGAACGACCTGGTCGGATTTACGCGGGTCAACACCCAGGTTCACAGCAACGTCGAACGACTCGCTGAACTTGACAGTCGACAGCTCAGCCAGCAGAGCAGCAGCGTCTACAAAGTTGTAGGACTTGCCTGCTTCGATTTTGCCGGCGATAGCCTTTTGACGCTTGGTCAACTTAGCCATTACACACCCTCCACGTTAAGGCCCATGCTACGAGCAGAACCGGCGATGGTACGCACGGCTGCTTCCATATCAGCTGCAGTCAGATCCGCGTTTTTAACTTTCGCGATTTCTTCCAGCTGAGCACGAGTCACAGTGCCAACCTTAACGGTGTTCGGACGAGCGGAACCGCTAGTCAGACCAGCCGCCTTCTTCAGCAGAACCGAAGCAGGGGTGGATTTGGTTTCGAAAGTGAAGCTACGGTCGCTGTAGACAGTGATGATCACTGGAGTCGGCAGACCTGGCTCAATACCCTGAGTACGGGCGTTGAAAGCCTTGCAGAATTCCATGATGTTCACGCCGTGCTGACCCAGAGCAGGACCAACAGGTGGGCTTGGGTTAGCCTGAGCGGCCTTCACTTGCAGCTTGATGTAAGCGGTAATCTTCTTGGCCATGAGGCACTCCAATTACGGGTTCGAACGCCTCGAAAGGCTCCCCGGTTACTTGCGCGTTTATCCCAGTGACGACAAAACCCCACAGCCTAGGGCTGCGGGGTTGGGATGCTTGCCCAGCTAGACTTTTTCGACCTGGCTGAACTCTAGCTCTACCGGAGTAGAGCGACCGAAAATGAGCACTGCCACTTGGATCCGGCTCTTTTCGTAGTTAACTTCTTCAACCGTGCCGGTAAAGTCGGCAAACGGCCCGTCATTGACACGCACCGACTCGCCAGGCTCGAACAACGTCTTCGGCTTCGGCTTATCGCTACCATCAGCGACACGACGCAGAATCGCTTCTGCCTCTTTGTCTGTGATTGGTGCTGGCTTATCAGCGGTACCGCCGATGAAACCCATCACCCGAGGAGTATCCTTGACCAAGTGCCAAGTACCCTCATTCATGTCCATCTGAACCAGCACATAACCTGGGAAGAACTTACGCTCGCTTTTGCGTTTCTGGCCATTACGCATTTCAACCACTTCTTCAGTGGGAACCAGAATTTCGCCAAAGCCATCTTCCATGCCAGCCAGCTTTACGCGCTCTACTAACGAGCGCATGACATGCTTCTCGTAACCGGAGTAAGCATGCACAACGTACCAACGCTTAGCCACGGGACACCCTTAGCCGACAATCAAGGAAACAAGCCAGCCGAGCAGGGAATCAAGACCCCACAACAGCAACGCCATAACCAACACAACAGCGACAACGATCAACGTGGTCTGCGTGGTTTCTTGGCGAGTTGGCCATACGACTTTACGAATCTCGGTGCGAGCTTCCTTAACCAGTACGAAGAAAGACTTGCCCTTGACTGTTTGCAGGCCTACGAAGGCAGCCACAGCGGCGATGACAAGCAATGCAAGTACGCGGTACAGGATCGGCGAAGCAGAGTAATACTGATTACCAACAACGCCAACAACCACCAAAGCGACTACTACTAGCCACTTGAGCAGATCGAAGCGAGAGCCTTGAGCTTCAGCTTTAGGAGTCATCTATGAAGATCCTGTGAAAAGAAAGCCAGACACACCAGGTGAATCTGGCAGGTCAGGAGGGAATCGAACCCCCAACCTACGGTTTTGGAGACCGTCGCTCTGCCAATTGAGCTACTGACCTAAAACAAAATCAGGCCGACCATTATGCCGACCCGAAAAAGACATTACAACACCTTACTCGACAGCCTCGACCCTAAGGCCAAAGCCACCCGCGCAACCAGCCAACAAAAAAACAACAAGGCCTGATCGCAACCCTTAAAACAAAGGCAGATATTTTCATATCTGCCTTGTTATATGGAGCTCTTGAGCGGATTTGAACCGCTGACCTCACCCTTACCAAGGGTGTGCTCTACCAACTGAGCTACAAGAGCGTAACACTTTGCAGGACCTGCAAACTTGGAGCGGGTAGCGGGAATCGAACCCGCATCATCAGCTTGGAAGGCTGAGGTTCTACCACTAAACTATACCCGCGAGGCTTGCAGCTCTCGCTAAAAATGGTGGAGGGGGAAGGATTCGAACCTTCGAAGTCGTAGACGTCAGATTTACAGTCTGATCCCTTTGGCCGCTCGGGAACCCCTCCTAAGCGAGCCGGCATTCTATATCATGCCAGCCTTCTGTCAAGCATTTTCTCATTAAAAACCTGAGGTTAGCTGCGTTGACATCGCTTCGTTGTGTTTGCCGTTAAAGGCGTTCACTGCGAAGCGGGCGCCATTCTATTCAAACTATTCAGCGGGTGCAACCCCCTCGCACGGCATTATTTTATGTTTTAACTCATTGAATTCTCTAGAAAGGTTTTGCAGCTGAACCTCACCCAGCCAACGCCGGCTTTCAGGGGCGATCCGAACCCAATAACCCGCGAATTCAAGATGATCCTTTGGCAGGAGCTGATACTTGATTTCCATACCATTCAAGCGCCGCTCAACTGCCTGAACCGCTTCTTGACGAACAAAACCACCCAAGTACAAACAGCTATTGTCCGGCAGAGCGGCCTTCCCCTTATCAAGGACCGGATCAGCCGCCTCGCTCAACAAGCGAATATCCTGCTGCCCTCCCCTATACAAACTCAGAGGAGTGACATCCTTCGCGCGCAGAGGAGCCTCTTGTTGGTGCCAGATGTAATAAAACACATTCAAAACAAGCAGCAGCAGAAACAACCAACGCATAAGAACCTCAGGACAAAGGACATGCCATAGCCAAACCCACAAATACCAGGTCCGGAACCACTCTAGCCTCTGGCACAATCTCAGAAACCAACGCGGCATCCCCACCGGTCAGAAACACGGAGAAATCCGCCCCCCAGTAGCTACGCGCAAGCTCCAGCTGGGTCAGAACAAAGCCTCTAAGCATCAACGAGCACCCCCGCTCAACCGCTTCGACGGTTGTGCGACCTGGAACGAGACTCTCCATGGCGCGCTCAGCCGCCAGATCCCCATAACGAATTTTACGGGTATGGGTGCGCAATTGATTTCGCATCAATGGCATTCCCGGACAAATAAACCCCCCGAGATGCTCTCCATCACCGGCGATGAAATCCGCAGTGACAGCAGTACCAAAATCAAGCACCAGACATGCACCCGACGCTAATTGGAACCCCCCAAGCATCGCCAGCCAGCGGTCGAGCCCCAGGCGCTCGAACTCTTCATAGCCATTGCGAACCCCCGACATTTCGCGAGCGGGCGCAGCGCAAACTACTGACACTCCAAAAGTGTCGGTCAGCAGAGTAATCAATGCACCGGTCTCTTCTGCCGTTCGGACACTGACCAATCGGCAAAACTTGAGGGCGAGCCCATTGAGCGCGCTCAAACTCTCCAGCAATGCAAGATTGGAGTCGACGACGCCCTCGCCAACCGTCTGGCGAGCATCAGCTTCAAGCACTCGCCACTTGATAAAACTGTTTCCGCAGTCGAGCTCAAGAATCATCACGCAACCTCAAGCTGAGCTCACCACCACTAAAGACTTTTTCCACACCGCCCACCTTCAAGCGCAGAGCACCCTGACTATCAATACCCAGTACCTCGCCATCTATATGGTTAACTCCGGCGATCAACGACACCGCCCGACCCTGCCACAGATGATTCTGCTCCCACTCAGCCTGGATAGCGGAAAATCCGTCGACTTGATGTCGACTCAAATATACCTGGAGCATCTGCCCCAACTGCGCGACCAAGTGATTGCGATCGAATGTCCGCCCCGACTCGAGCCGCAAGGAAGTCCACTGCTGATCAACCTCTTCGGTCATCTGCATGTTCACATTGATCCCGACACCCAGAACCACATGACACACATCAGCAGGATCGCCTACCAACTCAAGCAGTATCCCCGCGAGCTTTTTTTGACCAACCAGAACATCATTGGGCCACTTCAAGCCTGCATCTGATACGCCCAGCGCTCGCAAGGTTTGCAAGACAGCAAGCCCAACAACAAGACTCAAGCCTTCCAACTGGCGCATGCCACCTTCAATACGCAGCACCAGACTGTAATAGATATTTTCCGCGAAAGGACTCGCCCACTTACGCCCGCGGCGCCCACGGCCAGACGTCTGCCGCTCGGCAAGCACAAGAAATGGCGCTACCTGACCGCGCTCTATTGCACGCAGCGCCTCGGCGTTAGTGGAGTCAATTGAATCGAAAACCAGAATGGGCCAATTACAAGAAGGCGCCTGCTCTGCTATTGCGACAGAGTCGAGCAGTGTCAACGGCGAGGCCAATTGATAACCACGCCCCCGCACCTTGTGAATGGACAAGCCAAGCTCAGCCTCGAGCAGCTGAAGCTGCTTCCACACAGCACTGCGACTGACACCTAAAGCGGTGCCCAGGGCCTGGCCTGAATGGAATCGGCCATCCTTAAGAAGCTTTAACAACGTCAGCATGCAAGTCCCGCCTCACAATGAGGCCCGCATGATAGCCATGCCTTGAGCCGTTGCATAGAAACCGTACTGGGCAGATTTTCTTGCGGACAAAACAAAACCCCAACTGCTTTCGCAATTGGGGTTTCGGAATTTAATCTTGACGATGACCTACTCTCACATGGGGAAACCCCACACTACCATCGGCGATGCATCGTTTCACTGCTGAGTTCGGGATGGGATCAGGTGGTTCCAATGCTCTATGGTCG
>NZ_JAGYFX010000045.1:0-50626 GCF_019946615.1 Pseudomonas sp. BF-R-01 | reverse complement strand
GCAGAACCTGCGCTCGGCCTCTCGAGGGGGCGTGTACCTCAAGATCAAAAGCTGAAGGCGAGCTAACGCTCGGCCTGATGAGTGGTGAAAATCAAAAGCGTATGGGATTCCCTGTAGGAGCCGGCTTGCCGGCGAAAAACGTCTGGGCGACGCGTTCATTCAGACAGTACGCGTTATCGTTGACGTCCATCTCCAGCAAGCTGGCTCCTACAGGGTAAATGCAGATGTGTCTGGATAAATACGATCAACCGTAGGAGCCGGCTTGCTGGCGATAGCGTCCGTCCAGTCAATAAATGCGCCGACTGACCCACCGCCATCGCCAGCAAGCCGGCTCCTACACGGGATCGGTGTACATATCCGGAATGAGTGACCGCAGCAGTGAAGGCGAGCGCGTACGGTTATAGAGACAGGTCGGCTGGCAGGCCGCCTCGCTTTGGCTTTTGCTTGGTTTTTGATTTTGATCTGCCCCGTCGGAAGGCCGAGTGGAGGTTCTGCGTAGTGGGCAACCCGGCATGGATGCCGGGTTAGCCGCCCCCGGCCAGGGATGGCCGATGGCGGCGGGCCCACGGAGCAGGACCGGAGCGAGGGCATGGCGAGCCTTAGCGAGCCACCGTACGTCAGGGGCGCGGGCGCTTGGTTACTTGGCGCTTCTCCAAGTGACCCGCCGTAAGGGCGGAACCAATAGCCGCCGTTACCGCAGGAATGGATATACACCCAGTCAAAGACCTCCGGTCTGTACCACTCCAAGAGAATGCCCATGGATCGCCTGTCTACGTTGTTTTCGCAGTTCGGCGTACGCGCACACCTGTTTTACAACGGCAGGCTGTGCGGTATGGCGGCGTACGATGGCGCCGACCAGCGTGGTCATATTCACCTGCTGCAGGCCGGTACCATCACTTTGCGGGGCGGCGACCGTAAGGACGTGCTGCTGACGCAACCCAGTCTGATTTTTCTGCCACGCCCAAGCCGGCATCAACTGTTCGCCGGTGAGCCCGAGGGCGCTCAACTCCTGTGTGCGTCAATGGAGTTTGAGGGTGGGGTCGATAACCCATTGTCTGCCTCGCTACCCGATTGCCTGGTGCTGCCCCTGGAAGAGTTGCCGCAGCTGGCCGATACGCTGCGATGGATGTTCGTTGAGGCGGCAGCCGGACATTGCGGCAGGGAAGCGGCGCTGGATCGCTTGTTCGAATTACTGATCATCCTGCTGTTTCGACATCTGCTCGATCATCACCAACTGCGGACCGGCATGATGGCCGGGCTCGCGGATTCGCGACTGGCGCGCTCGCTGGTGCAAATGCACAACGCACCTCACCGTGCCTGGTCGGTGGCGGAACTGGCGAGCGAGTCGAACATGTCGCGCGCGGCCTATGCCGTGCACTTCCGGGCCGTTATAGGGCAGACACCGGCGGACTATCTGTTGAGCTGGCGTATCAGCCTGGCGCAGAAGCGTTTGCGTGAAGGGCGGCCGATTACGCTGATCGCCGCAGAAGTCGGTTATGAAAGTCCTTCGGCACTTGCTCGTGCGTTTCGTCGCAAGACGGGCTACAGCCCTCGGGACTGGCTGAAAGATTTGGCGGGAGAGGGGGACGGACTTTCTTGATGGGGCATGGCCTGAAAACATCGGATTGCTTCAGGCCATCCCAAGAGAAGGATCATCGATTCAGCGGTTTTCCAGCGCGGTTAATGAATGGCCGGCCACGAAGATGGACGCGGCAAGCAACCCGATGTCTTTCAGGAGAAACTGGCCCGGTGCAACCGAAATGGCCGGGAAACCGAGGCTGGGTTCGATCACTCCAGGTGTCGACAACATAAAGCTCAACGTCGTGAAAAACAGCCCGGCTGACAAGGCGCCACCGATCAATGAAAGCTTGGGTGACAGCAGTCGACCTGCAATAAGAGCGCCGATCGAGACTTCCAGGACGCCGAGTAAACTGGAGAAGGTATCGACGCTGAAAATGTTGTAGACCCAACCCAGGAAAGGGCTATTGCTCACCAGCGGAACCAGGCCTTGCGCTTCGTAGTGAGTGAATTTCATGCCACCGAACCAGAAGTAGATCACGGCGAGGGCAAAGTACGCTCCGTAAGTCCCAATCGCTGTGGTTTTGCTCCCGAGCGATGATTGTCCAGAGGCGGTATTGGTTTTGTAGTTCTCGATGCTTAAGGTTTTCATGAGTCAGGCTTCCAATAGTGGGGTGGCGATACCTTTCACACCCCAACGCGGTGTGCGTTGGGAGTGGAGACAGTGTTGCCTTTGATGCCGCGCTATTGGGTTCTGAACGTATTGAGTCCGATGCAGATCGTCTTGACTCATTGTTGGTGCTGAATGAGAAGGGCCTCGACGCTCATCCTCTCGCGGTGGAGGCCGGGCTTGTTTTACCATTCGGGCCCACCTGCTCAAGTGGCACGCGACCCGATGGTTGCGCGTCGTATTCAAATGGAAGGATCCCAGCGTCATGTCCGGTTCGTTGTTTCGCAAGCTCGCCTTGTCCAGCCTTCTCTTGCTCGCCGGTTGCGCTGCATCAACCCCGAATGCTCCGATTCCCGTCAAGTCCAAGGCCATTGAAGCTTTCACCGACATCTGCCTGAAGACTGCGCCATCGTTCGCTGGTTCGGCCGAAGCCGCCAAGCGTTACGGTATCGATGATCTGCAGGATATGGGTTTTACCCGTATCGGCTTCACGGCTGACAAAAACCTTGCGGTGCAGTTGTCTGCGAAAGAGTGCGTGGTCACGACTCCGAGCCAGTCCGACGATAGCCTGACCCGACAATTGCTGAGCGCTGTGCAGCCATATTCGCAGACAGCGGTGGCGGATCGTGTGCCGTCGAAGGTTAGCCTGCAGGGCGCAAACTTCATTCTTCAGCATGACCGTAATGGTGGTGAGGCTTACGTGCTGTTGCGCAATAACTGAGCTGCGGTTTTTTAGCCTGCGGCGGATTTGGGAATGGTGTACATATCCGTTGCTGCGGTAACGGCCGCTTATGGTTTCGCTTTTACAGCGAGTCACTTTGGAAAAGCCCCAAAGTAACCAAAGGGCTCTTGCCCCTTTCGTTCGGTGCCTCGCTAATGCTCGGCATGCCCTCGCTCCGGTCCTGCTCCGTGGGCCCGCCGCCATCGGCCATCCATGGCCGGGGGCGGCTACCGCGGCATCCTTGCCGCGGTGCCCACTGCGCAGAACCTCCACTCGGCCTCTCGAGGGGGCGACTACCGCCACAGCCGCCGAGGCGGCCTGAAAGCCGACCTGGCTCATTTGCGTACGCGTTCTGCTTCACTGCTGCGTTCACTCATTCCGGACATGAACACCGATCCCCTGTAGGAGCCGGCTTGCTGGCGATAGCGTCCGTCCAGTCAATACATACGTTGACTGACTCACCGCTATCGCCAGCAAGCCGGCTCCTACAGGGGATCGAGGACATACCGAAAACCAATGCATTTCCCTTGTAGGAGCCAGCTTGCTGGCGATGGACTTCAACGATAACGCGGGCTGTCTGAATCAACGCGGTGTCTGGGCGTTTTTCGCCGGCAAGCCGGCTCCTACAGGGAATCCCATACGCTTTTGATTTCCACCACTCATCAGGCCGAGCGTTAGCTCGCCTTCCGCTTTTGATCTTGAGGTACACGCCCCCTCGAGAGGCCGAGCGCAGGTTCTGCGCAGTGGGCAACCCGGCATGGATGCCGGGTTAGCCGCCCCCGGCCATGGATGGCCGATGGCGGCGGGCCCACGGAGCAGGACCGGAGCGAGGGCATGCCGAGCCTAGGCGAGGCACCGAACGAAAGGGGCAAGAGCCTTTTGGTTACTTTGGGGCTTTTCCAAAGTGACTCGCCGTAAGGGCGAAACCATAAGTGGCCGTTACCGCAGAAACGGATATACCCCCAAGCAAAGTGATCAGCACCACACTCACTCAGGCAACCCAGCCATCCGCAGCCCCTGCGCAAAACGAGCAAGATCCTCTGGCCGCTGAATAGGCAGCCATTCTTTCAAATTGGAAACACGCAATGCAGGATCCAGCTCGCGCAAGCGCTGCATCGCCTGCTTCGCCTTATTCATTTGTCCCCTCAGCGCATGACTGGCCGCCAGCAGCGCGACCGGAGGCAGCAGGGTGGGCAGGTTGCGCAATGCCTTATCCGCCCAGTCCGTCGCACAGTCATAGCGCCCGGCAACGAAGTGCGCGAGCGACATCCCCACCTGCATCCTGAACATCTCCGGGTCCAGCGGGCTCAAGCGCACGGCATGGGTCAAAAACTCGATGGCGGCGTCTGTTTCACCGCGCAGTGCACGCAAAATACCACCCAAAAACCAGGCAGGAGCGAGGTTCGGATTGAGCAAGCGCGCCCTGTCGAGCAGGGCAATGCCGCCATCGACATCGCCGGTGAGATGGGCCAGCGCATGCCCGCTTCGCGTCAACGCCACCGCATCGTCCCGACCGAGCGCCATGGCCAGTCGCGCCAGCCGCGCACCTTCGGCGATCTCTTGAGGTCGATCGGTCATCCAGCCATTCAACTTGCGCCAGAAATGACACCACGCCGCCATGCCATAGGCCGATGCAAACTCCGGGTCGAGTTCGATGGCCTTGTAGAACATCACCAGCGCCTCCTCGATGGCTTCCCGTGTACCGTTGTGCAGTTTCGCCATTCCCCGCAGGTAATAGTCGTAGGCACAAAGGCTTTCCGTCGGCTTGCGCTTGGCCCGTTCGATTTCTGCCCGTTCGAGCTGCGGCGCGATGGCACCGACGACGCTTTCAGTGATTTGATCCTGCAACTCGAAGATGTCGTCGAGCGTGCCTTCGAAGCGCTCCGCCCAGAGGTGCGTTCCGGTCGTCGCATCGATCAGTTGCCCGGTGATGCGCACCCTGTCACCGGACCTGCGCACGCTGCCTTCCAGCACGTAACGCACGCCGAGCTCCTGGCTGACACCCTTGACGTCCACGGAGCGGCCTTTGTACGTGAAGCTGGAATTGCGCGCGATCACGAACAGCCAACGGATCCGCGACAGGGCAGCGATGATGTCCTCAACCACGCCGTCGGCGAAATAATCCTGCTCCGGGTCGCCGCTCAGGTTCTGGAAGGGCAGGACAGTGATCGAGGGTTTGTCCGGCAGCACGAGGGGTTCATTCCGGTCGGTGGGCACGCCTGCGTCGATATCGTGTCCGTCAGGTTGCCGGGCCTCGGCGGTCTCGCCTGCCTCGACCTGGCCAATGAAGCGGTAACCCTTGCGCGGCACCGTGCGAACCAGGCGCTGTTCCTCACCGGTATCGCCGATGGCCTTGCGCACCGCATTGATGTGGCTGGTGATCGTCGATTCCGAAACCACCCGGCCGCTCCACACTGCCCTGAGCAAGTCATCCTTGCTGACGACGCGATCGCGCTGGCTGACGAGCTGCAGCAGTAAATCGAAGACCTGTGGCCCGATGCGCACGACTTGCCCGCGCAAGGTGAGTTCCCGACGCTCTTGATCGAGCACGTAGTCTTCAAACACGAATGGCAAGGTGAATATCCCCTGGTCGAGCGGGTAATGAGTACGAGCAGTCGATAATACGGCAGCGCGTAACCGGCTGCACCGCCGAGTCAGGATGACATTCAAACGGCGGTTTTTTTGGACGAAAAAACAAGCATGAGCGAAGGTAAATCCAAGGCCTGCGCAAGGACTTCACTTACGCACGGGGGCACTCTTTGCTCACACCGACAGCAATGGTTGCCGTCGTGAAGCGGAGAGAACCCATGAAGATCGTCGTCATTGGAGGCACTGGCCTCATCGGATCGAAACTTGTGAACAACCTCCGCGAGCGCGGCCATGACGTGCTCGCTGCCGCCCCTAGTACGGGCATAAACAGCATCACCCGCGAAGGCCTGGCCGAAGCGATGGATGGCGCTGATATCGTCGTCGACGTGGCGAACGCGCCGTCGTGGGAAGACCAGGCTGTCCTCGACTTCTTTGAAACCTCGAGCCGCAACCTGCTGGCGGCTGAAGCGGCCGCCGGCGTTCGTCATCACGTGGCCCTGTCAATCGTCGGTAGCGAACGGCTTCCCGAGAATGGCTATTTCCGGGCCAAGGTCGCCCAGGAAAACCTGATCAAGGCGTCCAGCATTCCTTACACCATTCTGCGGGCTACGCAGTTCTTCGAATTTGTCGGCGGTATCGCGCAATCGGCCGCCGTCGGTGAGGAGATTTGCCTTTCGCCCGCGCTGATCCAGCCACTGGCGTCCGACGACGTAGTGGCGGCGCTGACGGAGGTCACGCTGCAAACACCGGTCAACGGCACGCTCGAAGTCGCGGGGCCCGAGGCCATGCCGCTGGACGAACTGGTCAGGCGCTTTCTGCGGGCAACCGGGGACACCCGCAAAGTCGTACCGGACGTGCACGCACGCTACTTCGGCGCGGTGCTCGACGATCAATCGCTGACCCCCGGCAAGCACCCGCGCCTGGGCGCGATTCGTTTCGAGGACTGGCTCGCCCGGTCCTGACGCCGGGATTCGCCCTCATCAAACAGACGCATAAGGAGATTTGCCATGTTCACCCGATATCTTCTGGCCGCTGCTTTCGCAGCGCTCTCGATCACCGCGTCGGCCGACGACAAGCCCGCGGGCAAGGTGACGGTCGTGTTCGACCGGCCCATTCCCAATATCCCCGGCAAGAGCATGAAGGGCGTGGTTGTCGAGTATGGGCCGGGCGCCGCATCGCCGGCCCACACCCATCCGAAAACGGCCTTCATTTATGCGACGGTCCTGGAAGGCTCGTTTCGCATAAAAGTCAAAGGCGAGCCGGAAAAGATCTACAACGTCGGCGAAAACTTCGTAGAGGAGCCTGGCTCCGTGCACGAAGTCAGCGCCAACGCCAGCGATACCCAACCTGCGCGTTTGCTGGCGGTGTTCGTCCTCGATTCCGGGGAAAAGGAGCTCGTCACGCCCATCGGCAAGTGACTTCACACACGCGCTGATCGACGCGCGATAGCCGGGCGGCAGGCCACTGCCGCCCTTTGGCTGCTGTAGGTTTATTGGCATTGAACAGGTAATGAGAACAATGAACTCGCTCCAGGACAAGGCCGCCATAGCCGCCGGCGCAAACGCTGAAATCCCTGTCGCCGCGCCGCGTCGCAGCAAGAAAAAAACCATCGGCCGATTGCTGTGCGTCGCCGCCGTTCTGGTCCTGGCTACCGGAGGGGCCGTGGCTGTTTTCAGCGGCACGACCTCCACCGATAATGCTTATGTGCGCGGCGACGTGACCTCGCTCGCCGCCAAAGTGGCCGGGTACATCACGTCGGTAGAGGTCGAGGATAACCAGACCGTCCGGGCGGGTGATGTCCTGTTTCGCATTGATGATCGAGACTACCGCGCTCGGCTGGCGCAGGCCGTGGCGAATGTCAGTGCGGCCCAGGCTCGCCTGAGCCATGTCGATGCCCAGACCCAGCTTCAACGGGCCCTGATCCGCCAGGCCGAAGCCCAGAGGCGTTCAGCTTCCGCCGAGATGAATCTGGCGGCCAAGACCCATGATCGCAACCGCAAACTGATCGTCAGCAACGCGGTCAGCCATGCCCTTGTCGATGAAACCGCCGCCGCACAATCCAGAGCCGAGGCGACGGTATCGGCCGCCTCGGCATCGGTCGAGGCGCAACAGCAACACATCGCCGTGCTCGTTACCGAGCGCGAAGCAGCCGTTGCGGCGGTGAATCAGGCGCAGGCGGCGCGGGATCTCGCCCAGATCGATTTCGACAGCACCGTGGTCCGCGCGCCTGTCGATGGCGTTATCGGTAACCGCCAGGTCCGCGTCGGTCGGTATGTGACGACGGGCGTGTCGTTGCTCGATATCGTGCCGGTCCATGATGTGTGGGTCGTGGCGAACTTCAAGGAAACCCAACTCGAGCACATTCGCCCCGGTCAACGGGTGCGCATCACAGTTGACGGCTATCCGAACGAGGCACTTGAAGGCGTGGTCGACAGCTTTGCACCGGGCAGTGGTTCGGCGTTCAGTCTGCTGCCCACGGATAACGCGACCGGCAACTTTGTTCGTGTCGTCCAGCGGGTGCCGGTGAAAATCCTGTTGGCCCACAACCCGTTGCCGGGCCGCATCGTGCCGGGCCTGTCTGCGCGGGTCGAGGTTGCGCAAGGAAGTGGCTCATGAGCCCGGTGGCCACCGCCACGCCGGGCAATGCCAGCGTGACGAATGGCCTCCTGATCATGGCGGGCATCCTGCTTGCCGCGCTGACGGAAGCGCTCGCCGGCACCGTCCTGTCGCTTGGCCGCAGCGACATCATCGGCGATACCTATGCAACACCCGATG
Source organism: Pseudomonas sp. BF-R-01 (assembly GCF_019946615.1). Taxonomy (NCBI): domain Bacteria; kingdom Pseudomonadati; phylum Pseudomonadota; class Gammaproteobacteria; order Pseudomonadales; family Pseudomonadaceae; genus Pseudomonas; species Pseudomonas sp. BF-R-01. Next base: position 42,353 of record NZ_JAGYFX010000045.1, on the reverse strand, counting down.
AGTTCGCCTGGCTGGACATTGGCTACACCGCGTTCAAGCTGATCGGATTCATGACCGCTCCTTGGTTGGTGAACCGCTTCGGGCCGCGTCAGGTCCTCATCAGCGCCACTTTGGTCATGGGCCTGGCGTGCGCCGTTGCCGCCATGACGGCTCGGCTGGATCTGCTGGTAGCGCTTCGAGTTATCCAGGGCTTCGCCGGCGGCACGCTGCTGGTCGGTGGGCAGGTGATCATCTTTCGCGCCTGGCCGCGATCACATCAACCCATCCTTCAGGCGCTGTTCGCCATGGGCGCGGTTGTCGCGCCCGCCACCCTCGCACCGGCCCTTCAAGGATGGTTGATCGATAGCCAGTCCTGGGCCTGGATTTTCTTCAGCGTTGTTCCGCTCGCCCTGGCGGCCAGTGGACTTTTGCTGACCGCCGACGCCCCGATGCCGACCAAGACACGGCATCGTCCGTTTGACGGGGTCGGCTTCTGCCTGATCTGCGTCACCTTGTTGTGTTTTACCTATGTGCTCAGCCAGGGCAGCCGATGGGACTGGTTCGAGGAACCGCGCATCCTGTGGCTGACCGTGATGGGGGCAGCCGCGTTGCTGGCTTTTCTTGGCCAGCAAGTGTTGACCCAAGGCCAGGGTGTGCTCGATTTCACCCTGTTCAAATCGAGCGATTTTACCTTCGCCTTTATCGTCAGTTTTGTCGCCGGTGCGGCCTTGTTCGGCAGTGCGTTCCTGATTCCGGCGTTTGCACTGTCAGTCCTCGCGTTCACACCCACCGATGCCGGCCAGCTGCTGTTGCCCAGTGGCGCCTTTTTTATCGGGGCGTTGCTGATTTCGGCCTGGCTCATGCAGGCCCGCCGCGTTCCGCCGTTCGCCACCGTGCCCTTCGGCATCCTGATGATCATGGTTGCGATGTGGATGCTGTCCGGTTCCACCCGTGAAAGCGGCGCCGACGACATGATGGCGGCCATCCTGTTGCGCGGGTTGGGTCTTGGTTTTCTGTTTCTGTCGATCACCCTGATCGCGTTCAGTGACCTCAACAGGCGCAACCTCGCCAGCGGCATAGGGCTTTTCAATACGGGGCGCCAGTTGGGTGGCCTGATGGGCGTCGCAGGGCTCCAGACGCTGATTGAGCATAACGTTGTCGCCAACTCGGTGGTCCTTGGCGCCAGCGTCACTCCGGGAGGGGGCGCGGTCATCGAGCGGCTGACCGCCACGACAGCGATGTTGTCGGCCAAGGGAATGGATGCAGTGGCTGCGGGTCGGGCGGCGATGAACCTTCTGGGTCGTACCGTCACAGGTCAGTCCACCGTGATTGCGTTCGACAGCGCATTTGTTGCAGTGACGCTGCTTTTCGCAGTCGCCGCGCCCATGCTGGTCGGCATCAAAATCGGGTTGGGGCGATACGCGAAGCGGCGTGCTGCGGCGTCACCTCAATGAAGGCCACTCATTTGTTTGACGCAAGAAAAAGCCCGACTGATTAGGCCGGGCTTCTCGTTGAGTACCGCGATAGAGCCATTCATTCATACAGCGCGGCTTTCGATCAGGCGGTCGGAACCACCTTCGGCAACGCGGTTTTCGATCAGACGGTCAGAACCACCTTCGGCCACGCGGTTTTCGATCAGACGGTCGGAACCACCTTCGGCGACGCGGTTTTCGATCAGGCGGTCGGAGCCACCTTCGGCAACGCGGTTTTCGATCAGACGGTCGGAGCCACCTTCGGCAACGCGGTTTTCGATCAGACGGTCGGAACCACCTTCGGCAACGCGGTTTTCGATCAGGCGATCAGAACCACCTTCGGCCACACGATTTTCGATCAAACGATCCGAACCACCCTCAGCCACACGGCTTTCAATCAACCGATCCGAGCCGCCTTCAGCGACAACCGGGTGAGCGGACGAAGCGGCAAAAGCGTTAACTGCAAAAACCGAGAAAGCGATGCTGAGGAAGAGTTGGCGTTTCATGGTGGTGTGCTCCGGGGTGTAGTTGTTTGGTATGGAGGCGATGTTACGCCGCACAATTTTTAAGAGAACTTCATTGAATTAATGGTGACCATTGACGAAACCAATACATGGAAGAAGGTCCATGTTGTCCCAGTGATGGCATCTGGCTACGCGTTGCTTGATTGGATCCACAGTGGCACCCTCAGCGCCCGTCGCACCAAGGAGCCAGGTGATCAAGGAATGAGTGGATACGTACCCAACCCCCCGAAAAACTTCCGATACGACGAAGCCAAACCCGTCGACATCCACGCCAGACGCTGGGCCGAGTACGAGAAATACGGCAAGGCACCGGCGGCAGCGAAGGAGAAAGTCCGCGTCGCATTGCGCATTGGCGTGTTCTTCGACGGGACGCTGAACAATGCGAGCAACTCGGCTTCAGGATTGCTGTGTGGCGCCCATCATCCGATTTTGCCTGCGGATGTAGATGCGAGCTGCAAGCCGTATATGGCGGATCCGGAGGGGAGTTATGGGAATGATGTGAGTAATGTTTCGAAACTGTTTGACCTCTATCCGGAATCGAAAGACGTACAGGGCGCAGGCTCGGTCAAACTAGCGCTGCGAAGCCTCTACGTTGATGGGATAGGCACAAGTGCCGGCACCGAAGACAGCCTCCTGAATGCAGCCAGTGGGCGGGGCGCAACGGGTGTAGCGAGTAAGGTGCAGCAAGCGTTCGCGGACCTGAAAACATTGGTCAAGCGAGTAATCGAGAGTAATCCTGACAGCGAAATCACCTCGCTCACCTTTGACACGTTTGGTTTCAGTAGAGGCGCCGCTGCGGCACGGCATTTTGCAAACGAAATCGTCCGTTGCAAACAAGGGCCATTGGGAGAAGTGCTTCGAAGTAACCCCAAGGGTTTCAGCTCCAGCTTTGGCAGCCGATACAACAGCGAAATCATCATGGGTTTTGTCGGCCTGTTTGATACTGTTCCCTCTGTCGCGGGCTTTACAAATATGGGCGATATCAAAAGCCCGGTGGCTCCTGGCATTAACCTGTACCTGGACCGAAAATACTTCACCGATGTCGTGCAACTGACGGCTCGTGATGAACATCGTGCGAATTTTGCGTTGAGTAGTGTCGTTCCTGCGCATCCGGAAATTCCCCTGCCCGGTGTGCATTCCGACATTGGTGGTGGTTATCGCGAGGAAGTGGAAGAGTGTGTATTGGTGAGCCCAATGCAGGCCCTCACAATCAGTAAAGGTGAAGACATCCGTACCACCTCCATTTATCGAGACGCCCTTCAAGAGAAAGCCAAGTGGATTGCCAGCGGCTGGCCAGATGCAATGCTGGAGGTTGTTACTCCCGCGCCATCTGAGTTACCGGTGGCGGAGCAGGATCGTTTGGGGGGCAAAAAAGTCCGAGCCTATGCGGGCTTGCAACTAAAAAGATCGGTGAGTGGAAAGTTGTCGGTGGTATCTCTGCGCTTGATGCACAAGTTGGCGAAGGAGAAAGGCGTCCAGTTTGATGATGTTCCGCAAACTCCTGAGTACGCTGTCCCGGCAGAGCTTCAATCGTTCTGTGACAACGTCCTCGCAGGTCAGTACAAACCATCACCTGAAGAAGAAAGGTTGCTTAGGCTTAAGTACATCCACATGTCTGCTAACTGGAACAACCCGATTGGCGGCAGCCGTGAACGTGGGATGAAAATCCGCTACACCAATGCTCCAACGGATGACGGAGTCCGTGTTCGCCACCCACATATTGCTGACCCAAGCTGGAGATTATTTTGATGCGAGCAATCGTCATTTTGTTGTGCGCATTGCTGGCGACAGGTTGTCAGGCAACCGAGCCATTGTCGGGCAAGGACGATCCGAAAAATCCTTGGTGGAGTCTCAGTTTCAACGAGCCGTTCTACATGAAGGTTTGGGTAGAGGACAGCGCTGTTGAAGACATCAATGGCAAGCTGTTCAACCGCACGGGCGGAGGTCGTGCATCGGGGGGAGAACCCGAGAATGGAACCGAAGCGGCGCGTGGATGGGGTGAGCATATCGGCGGCAGTATTCGGGGAGTGGTCGGCGCTGACTTGCCAAAGCGCATATACGTACGTTGGCAGTCCATCGTCGAGCCACAAACCTATCATGCGTGGGTGGATATCCCCGAAGAGGCGCGTCAAATCATGCACGCCTCTGTGAACGAGCGTTGCGCGACAAGACCGCAGGAGGCTGCCAATTACCGGGCGGCGATGTATGTCGGATTGGCTCCCGGCGGCATTGTGCAAGTGTGGGTAGAGGATAAATGCCTGAAAACGATCAAGGTCGCACGGGCCCAGGCTGAGATAGAACCGTTAGGACCGAGTCAGGGAAAGAGTGAAGGAAAGTATGCCTATCCAGTCAGTGAAAAGGCGAAGCGCTACATCGAACAATTCGGCATCCCGTACGGCAGTTGGTAACCCCCCCCACACAAACAAAAACGGGCGCCTATCAAGGCGCCCGTTTTCATTTCGGCATAACGCATTCAAGCCTCACTAATCTGACTGACACTCGTCACCTGCCCATTCCAGACCATCTCGTAATGCGCCGCCTGAATCACCGATAAAACCGGTTTTGGCGTCATCAGCGCCCAGCAATCACTGCCGTGCATTCGCACCGAGTGGTAACGAAGCCCGGGACAACCTGCCTCTTTGACTGACTTCCCCAAACGACGGGAGTGCGTGTAATCGTCTGGATCATAAACAGGGTCCGTCATCGAAAGGGATGTCGCATCTTTCATCCCGGCCTCCACAAAAGAGCAGGACAACCCGCGGAAGACGAACCGCTCGTAGTTGAGGCTCGGGACGTTCGACCAGTACAGGCTCTGATGATGCTTCACTTCAGCCAGTGCCGTTTCCAGGGTGTCCGCCAGATACAACACTCCAAAACTGCCATCGCTGAACCGCGAGCCTGCCGGGTTGACGTGGGTAAAGGGGGCCGTCGCATAAGAGCAGCCCGGAATGCCGAACGGGATTTCACTGCGGCGAATCAGCTCAAGGCGACCCACTTCATTTTTCAGCCTCGGGTTGGTGAGTTCCTGGATCTGATACAGCACCTCAAACTCGTCCGCGTCCGCCACGTCATCAAACAAGGCCACCGGGGGGAACTTGGAATTGACCAGTCGATAGGCCTGCAATGGCTCGCCGGCAAGTGCTGCCAGTTCGCTCAGCCTCACCATTGCGCGCCCCGCAGCACGTCGATGCGCCGGAAGGTCTCATACAAGGAAATCATATCGCCCTGAGCCATGATCTCGAGCGGGGAGCGGCCGTTGAAGAATTCGTTGTCGTTGGCCATCGACGGGAAGCCGTAGACGTTTTCCGGGTTGTCGAACACCAGGCGCAGCGCCGCGTGGATGTTGAGCACGAAACTGATGCGCTGCATCTGGTCCGCGTCCAGCGCCACCGCCCACTCGGGATCGCGTTGGCGGGCGCGGGTGTAGGTGCTGCGGGAGATGCGCAGGATTCGGCAGGCCTGATCGCTGGAGGCGCGCCATTTATCGAGAATGCCGACAGCGGCGCGCAGGCCGGTTACGCACTGGCTTTTGGTGAAGGCTTGTTGCTGGAGGGCAACGGCCATGTTCATGACCTCAAATTGAATCTATAGATTCAAAATTAGGTAAAAAGCATCTGTGGAGCAAGTTCGTTGCGACCAGTGGTGGCTGCTATCGTAATAAGCCTTCCGGTTGCACGAATTCAGAGGAGGCGCACCATGGACTCTTTTACCGGCGGTTGCCTGTGCGGCAACGTGCGAATTGTGGCATCCGGGCGGCCATACCGGGTCGGCCTCTGTCACTGTCTCGACTGCCGCAAGCATCATGGCGCGCTGTTTCACGCCTCCGCGATATTCCCCGAGCGTGCGGTGACGATCACCGGCGAAACCCGCGACTATGCCGGGCGTTTTTTTTGTCCGCGCTGTGGCTCCTCGGTTTTCGCCCGCACCGACGACGAAGTCGAAGTGAACCTGGGATCGCTGGATGCCCCTGACCAACTGACGCCCACCTATGAAAGCTGGATCATTCGCCGCGAGCAGTGGTTGCCGCCGTTTCCATTGACCCGCCGATACAAGCACGACCGCGAAGGCACGGGACGTTTTGAAGGGTAGCCCCCAAACCTGTAGGAGCCGGCTTGCTGGCGATGGCGGCCTCAAGGGCTGCGCAAAAGTCCGGATTGCTTCGCCAGCAAGCCGGCTCCTACAGGGGGTGTGTTCTTCCAGCGGCATCAGCGTTGTGAATGCCACCGACCAGGCACCCCGGAACCTGTAGGAGCTGGCTTGCCAGCGATGAGGCCCACGCAATCAACGCAATGTTCAAGGCCCAATCGCCAGCAAGCCGGCTCCTACAGGGGTTGTGTTCTACCAGCGGCATCAGCGTTGTGAATGCCACCGACCAGGCACCCCGGAACCTGTAGGAGCTGGCTTGCCAGCGATGAGGCCCTCGCAATCAACGCAATATTCAAGGCCTAATCGCCGGCAAGCTGGCTCCTACAGGATCGGCGGTGTCACGAAACCAGGGATTGCAGCTTTTTCATGATCCCGACGCTCGGATCTGTGTTTTTGGCTGAGCTGGATTTTTCGCTGTCAGATCCGTCCGTCACGATACCCGCGAGGATTTCAGCCAGGTTGTGGAAATGCCCGGTCTTCTTCTCGGCGGGGTCCAGGCTCGAGCTCTGATTAAGCGCCGCTTCCAGCGACAAATGCTGGGACAGCCACTCAGGCTTGGCTTTCTCTTCGGGGCTCATGTTGTCCATGAAATCCAGGGCGGCGCGGGCCCGGCCGTAAGGGTCGTTGATAAACGGGTCTTTCCAGTTTTTTTGCTGGTCCGCCGGGCCACTGTAGTAACCGGTGGCGAGGCGCGCCTGTTGGCGCATCAAGGCTTGTGCCGAGGCTTGTTCCTCTGCGGTGAAGGTCCCGCCCTGATTGGTGGCGACGGCGTTCAGCGAGCGTCGATCCAGATCGCCCATCAGTGCATTCCGGTCTTCATCGCTGCTGGTGTACGGTTTGCCGCTGGCTTTCATCAGCGCGTATTTTTCATCCATGCGCTTGCGGGCATCGGTGGCCACTTCGGCAAACGTCTTGTCCTTGGAACTGGAGACCGCGCCAGGCTTGGAGGCACCGAGGACGAGGGCGTCGGCGTTCATGCCCGAACGCACCGGGAAGAACGGCGCGTTGCCGGTGATCGAATTGCTGTAGGCGGTGGAGGTGCTGGACAGGCTCACCGAATCGTCGTTCGGTGTCTTGGCCGGATCATCCTGAGTCACGCGTTGCTGTTGCGCAGCCGCCGCAGCCTTCGCCTCGGCGGCAGAGGTGTAGGCCGACATCGCCGCATTCGTTGAAGTCGAAGTTGAAGCAGTGATCATTGTTCTTCCTTGACGAGAGAGGCTCGCAAATGGCCGCGTTGGATCGCTTTGTATCGGACAAGATACGCAGTATTTGTGAACCTATCACTCATGCATGCGTATCAACACAACTGGCGAGTCAGCGGGTAGGTGACAGCTCGTCGCTGGCCAGGGTCCGATCCACCAGGCGCAGGCTGTTGCGTCCGCCGCGCTTGGATTCGTAAAGCGCGGCGTCGCCTTGCTCGATCAGGGCGGCCAGGCTCGACGGCGGCTGGTCGAACAGGTTGGCGCCGATGCTCAAGGTGACCGGTTCAGGCGTGGTGAATGCCTGTGCGGCGGCCTGGTGAAACCGGTCCCGCAGCGCGTTGCCCAACCCGACGACTCGCTCACTCGATGCGTCATTCAGCAGGATGACAAATTCGTCACCGCCCAGCCGGGCCGCCAGTGCACCGCCGGGCAAAACCGCGCGAATCATCTCGCTCAGCGAAACCAGCAATCGATCGCCGGCCGTGTGGCCGTAGAGGTCGTTGACCAGTTTGAAGTTGTCGATGTCGATCAGCAGCAGCGCGCCCGGTCGCGTGCCCGAGACGTTCTCCAGCAGGCGCGGTGCCCGTACTTCGAGGGCGCGGCGGTTGTACAGGGCGGTCAACGGATCGCGTGCCGCCAGTCGTTCAATCTGTTTCTCCCGCCGGTAGCGCTCGGTGCCGGTCATCGAGAGTGCGATCAGCATGATCGCCATCGCGCCCTCAGCCAGCGAAATCTGGATGATCTCGCCACGAAAGGCCGCCAGATCGATCAGCGTGCCTGGCACGACCACCGATATCGCCTTGGCCAGATAGAACAGCCCGTGGGTCAGCAGCACATAACGCAGTTGCACCGCGCCCACGCTCAAAGACTTGCCATGAGGACGCAGGAGGAAGCTGGCCCTGAGCGTCGGCAGGGCGACCAGCAGCGAATTGGCCACCAGCATGAGCTTCGACCACGACGCTTCGTCCGGCAGCAACAGCATGGCAAACCAGGCTGCAAAAATCAGGTACCAGGCGCGAGACAGGCGCACCTGCGTAAAACGCGCGACGCCCAACAGGAACAGGAAGTGCGCCGTCACCAACAGGCCGTTGGCGAACCAGATACCGATCAGCAACAGGCCGCTGATGCGCAGCAAGGCGAGGGTCGAACCCACGGTGATCGTGGCAAATCCTGCGCTCCAGAACAGCAGCGAGGGTTCGCGAATGCTGCGCCACTCGATCGCCAGATACAGCGCGGCGGCTGCTGCGAGGGCGATAGAGAGTGTCAACATCGTTGGAGGGTCGAGCGCCATAGCCGGACGGGTCTGCCTGATCTGCGGGAGAGGGCTGTGATTGTAGCGTTCAAGACTGTTTTTCGCAGGGCTCGTCATCCGTATATCGCACTGTCGATTTCCCGGCGTCTCGTTCGACTACGGTTAAGGAATGCGCCTGATCGTCGGTGTTTCCTGCAAGAGCGCTGTCACGAAGACCAACCGGGAGAAGACCATGCGCACGCTCACCGTTGCCGCTTTCATCAGTCTTGATGGCGTTATTCAAGCACCCGGCGGGCCCGAAGAGGATCCCGACGGCGATTTCCGTTTCGGTGGCTGGATCGTGCCTTACGCCGACGAAGCCTCCGGCCAGGCCATCAACGAACTGTTCTCGCAGCCGTTCGAGTTACTGCTGGGGCGCCGCACCTACGACATTTTTGCGGCGTATTGGCCCGACAAAAACGACCATCCCATCGGCGACCTGTTCAACCGCGTGGCCAAGCACGTCGCCACGCATCGACCCGATACGCTCGGCTGGCAGAACAGCCATGCACTGAAAGGCAACCTTGCCGACGCGATACGCGTGCTCAAACAGCAGGACGGCCCCCGTTTGTTGACCCAGGGCAGCAGTGATCTGGTGCGCCAATTGCTGGCCGCCGGGTTGGTCGACGAGCTGCGGCTGATGACGTTTCCCGTGGTCCTGGGGCGCGGCAAGCGCCTGTTCGGCGACGATGCTCTGGCGTCGGCGTTCACCCTGGCGCACTCGATCACCACGCCAGCGGGTGTATTGATCAGCCGCTACGAACGCAGCGGCGAAGTACGTACGGGAACGTTCGAAGACGTTGACTAGGAAAAACCGCCACATTCTTTTGGAGAACAAAAATGGTCAGCAAAAACACGATTTGCCTGTGGTATGACGGCGCCGCGCTGGACGCCGCGACGTTCTACGCCGAAACATTTCCGGACAGTGCGGTGAACGCTGTCCACCGCGCCCCCGGCGACTATCCGGCGGGCAAGAAGGGCGACGTCCTGACGGTGGAGTTCACGGTGATGGGCATCCCGTGTCTCGGGCTCAATGGCGGGCCGTCGATCAAGCACAACGAGGCCTTCTCGTTTCAGGTGGCGACCGACGATCAGGCCGAGACGGACCGCTTGTGGAACGCGATAGTAGGGAACGGCGGCGAAGAAAACGTCTGCGGCTGGTGCCGGGACAAGTGGGGTTTGTTCTGGCAGATCACCCCTCGGGTGCTGACGGCGGCGATCACTGATCCCGATCCCGCCGCGGCCAAGCGTGCATTTGAGGCGATGATGCAGATGGGCAAGATCGACGTCGCGGCGATTGAAGCGGCGCTCAGGGGTTAGCCGGGTTAAACAAACCACGAGGGTGAGTTTCACCCTCGTGCCACCGCTGGCACCTCTGTTGGCTTCTCACCTGATGAAACATCGTGCAGGGAGATCTTCGAAGTCTCCGGCAACGCCAGGCCGCCAACCAACGCCAACACTGCAATGGCAATCAAGTAGAACGCTGGCGAGAGATTGCTGCCGGTGGTACTGATCAGCCAGGTCGCCATCAGCGGCGCGGTGCCGCCGAACAGGGTGTAGGCCATGTTGTAGGTGATCGCCGATGCGGTGTAGCGAGTGCGCGTCGGGAAGGTTTCCGAGAGCAGGGCGGCGGTCACCACGTTACACAACACGGCGCCAATCGCCAGGAGCATGACGCCAACGATGGAGGCTGCGAACGAGCCGGAACTGGCCATCATGAACGATGGATACACCGCCACGATTAACAGCGCGCAGGCCGTCATCACCGTCATGCGCCGCCCGACCCGGTCCGAAAACAAACCGGCCAACGGGCACATCAGTGCGGCGAAGATCAGTGCAATCAGCGACACCAGTAACGCCGTTGCGCGACTCAGGCCGCCCGCGACCTGCAAGTAAGTCGCGAAGTAGGTGGTGAACATGTAGAACGACAGGGCCGTCAACGAGATGAACGCACCCAGGCAGCAGATGGCCGAGCCATGGTTGCGCAGGGTCTCCTTGAGCGGGGAGTGCGCGACGGCATGTTGTTGGGTGACGGCCTGGAACGCCGGGGTTTCATCCATCTTCCAGCGCAGGTAAAGACCGACCAGGCCCAGTGGCGCCGCAATCAGGAACGGCAGGCGCCAGCCCCAGTTGCCCATGGCTTCGGCCGACAGTGACGCCTCGAGTGCGTAAGCCACCACGGCTGCCGATGCAAAGGCTGCAAAGGTCGACACCGGAATGAAACTGCCATACCAGGCCCTTTTATCGCTGGGGGCATGTTCCATCAGATAGGCGCAGGCACCGGCATATTCGCCCCCGGCGGAAAAACCCTGGGCGCAGCGGATCAAGCTCAGAAGCACCGGTGCCGTGACACCGATCGCGGCGTAGGTCGGCAACAAACCGATCAGGGTCGTCGCGCCCGCCATCAGCAGGATGGTCATCGCCAGGGTACGCTTGCGACCGATCCGGTCACCGAGCATGCCGAAGAAAATCCCGCCCAGGGGCCGAAACGCAAAGGCCACGGCGAATACCGCAAAGGTTTTCAGCAGCGCAGCGCTGGCATCGCCGCTGGGGAAAAACTGCTGAGCGATGGTCGTCGCCAGAAAGCCGTAGACGGCAAAGTCAAACCACTCGACGAAATTGCCGATGCCGGCGGCGACAATCACTTTTCTCAGGGTTTGCGGGCTGACCTGCTCTGTCGCGGCGCTTGTCATGCTGAACCTCGATGTCTCATGGGTTTAGCGTTCGATTATCGCGGCAGCCGCTGAAACGTCTCAGCTCAAAAGTGTCGTCGGCATAGTCAGGACCGACTCAAAAGCATGCCCAGGCCTCAGCGCAAACTCCACGACACCCCGACATACGCCGCCATACCTTCGCCCGGCGTCGACCGTGCTGCGTCCAGACCTTTGTCGTCGTAGCCCGGCGTGACGGTGGCGGCGTAGTGCTTGTTGGTCAAGTTGCGCAGGTCCAGCCAGGTCTGCCAGTCGCCCTTGGGCGCGTTGTAGCCCACAGTCGCGCCGAACAGTGCGTAAGGATCGGCGTAATAGCTGTTGGCGTAATCGACCGCAGTTTTCGACACCCACTGCGTATTGAGCCCGGCGAAGAAACCCTGGGGCCAGTCGTAGCGCAGTTCGCCCTGGTAGTAGTGCATCGGCAAGCCCGGCAGGCGGTTGTCGCCGAAGCGGTCGTCGTCGCGGTAGTGGAAGTCGCTGAAGGTGTAGCTCTGGCGCAAGCTCAGTTGGCCGCCATCGCCGGACGACCACAGGTTGCTTTGCAGGCTGGCTTCCACACCTTGGTGCACGGTCGGGCTGGCGTTGAGTTCGTAAGGCGTCACGGCATTGGCATCCGGCAACACCGAAAGCAATTCGTGCTGCACCTGAGCGTAGTACCAGGCCAGGCTCCATTGCCCCATCGTGCTGTCGCCGCGGCCGCCGAGTTCGAGGGTGGTCGCGGTCTGGTTCTGCAGTTTGATCGGGTCGCGCTGGGCGCCTGTGGCGACACCGCTGCCTGCCGGGAAGCGAATGTTGGAGCTGTAGATCAGCGACCACGGGTGCGGCGCTTCGACCGAGCGGCTGAGATTGCCGAACAGCTGCAAGTCCGGTGTGAGTTGATAGCGCAGGCCCACGCGTGGTGCGTAGTCCCAGTCGTTGAGGCTGGTTTTGCCGCCACCTTCCGGGAAGGTCACGGCGCTTTCGCGGCGGGTGTAAATGGCTGCGAGGCCGGTGGTCAGCCACAGGTCGTCGGCGATCTCCAGGTCATTGCCCATATGCAAGACCGTGTCTGAACCCTGGTAGGTGAAGTTGCGAATGGGCGTGCCCGGCGCATAGCCGGCGGTGTTGCCGGTGGGGATGCGCACTGATTCGCTGGCGCCGGCATTGGGCAGGTGCTTCGTCACGCGCAGGCCCAGCGTGCTATGGCTTTCCAGGCCCCAGAGGGTGTCGCGACGCTTATAGTCGAAGGTGCCGCTGACGTCCGTGTACGCCACCTTCAAGCGGTTGGGACCCTCACGCAAATCCATCGGGTAGTCGTGGTAGACAAGGCCGGTCTGGATACTCGAATCGTCATCGATGTAGTAGGTGGTCTTGTTGCCGAAGAAGGTGCTGCCCGGTTGTTCGCGACGGTCGTCCCGCGCCACGTAAGCGGGGTTGGCCGCCCGTGGGTCGTGCTCGATGGAGTGCTTGGTCACCCGGCCGGCGAGGTCGTTATCGGTCTGGCGATAGCGTAGGTAGAAACGCGTTTCCAGCTTCGGGTTGAAGCGATAGCCGAAGTTGGCGATGACGCCCTGGCTCTCGCTGGCCGTGTGATCCTGATAGCCGTCGGCGCGCGCATCGGTCGTGGACACGTAGTAGTCGAAATCCCCCAGCACCTGCCCGGAACTGACCTGACGCTGCTGATAACCGTGGCTGCCCATGGCGTAGCGCACCTGCAACAGCGGTGCGTCGTAGCCGGTGTGGCTGATGTAATCGATGGCTCCGCCCAAGGCCAGGGCGCCCTTGTCGAAACCGTTGGCGCCGCGCAGCACTTCCACATGATCGAGCCACAGCGGCTCCAGCAACTCGTAGGGCGTGCCGCCCGGGCCGGTCAGCGGCAGACCATCGAGCATGGCGTACAGCCCCGAGGCATGGGCGCCCGGTGCACGGTTGATCCCCGAGCCACGGATCGAAATCTTCACCCCTTCATTGCCCGCAGACTGGGCATAGACCCCCGGCTGATAGGCCAGCACATCCTGGTTGCTGGCCACGCGGCCCTGAAGGGGGCGGCGCATATCGACCACATTGGTGCCGCCGGGCACCTGGGCAAGCCGGGCCTCGGCGTCCTCGATTGTCTGGTCTTCGCCGCGCTGCTCCTCAGCCTGAATCAGCACCTGTCCCAGCTCCAGGCCTTGGGCTTCCTCGGCCATGGCCGGACAGGCAAGCGCCAGCCCCAGCAGCGTAGCGGGCAGGGATTTGGGCGAGGGCATGAGAGAACTCCAGACAGATAGAAACGGGCAGTGAGAACTGCGACGTATGAACTAACGAGTGGAACACATGGCAATTTTGCTTTTTTGCCAGCTCAACGTTCATCCGCTTCGGTGCAGCCATCCTGACCCTGCGCCGACAGGCTGCCGCACAAGAGACGTGCGCCTATCCACGAATGCCCGCTGCGGTGGCTTTCCTGTTCGTGATCACGTCACTTTTGCTCGGCGATCAATCCTGAAAGAACTTCAGCTGAGGTGGTGGTGTGCCGAAAATGGTGGGTCCAGAGGCTGATACCCAGTTGCCCGGAGCGGTCCAGGGATGAACCCACCGTGAGGTCGGTGACAAGCGTTGGATAAAGGCCGGCGTCAAACAGTGCAAAGCCTGCGGCCAGGACACAGGTGTCCGTCTGGATACCGCAAACCAGGACACGGTCCGGCTTCAGGCGCTTCAAATAGTCCATGGTCTCAGGCGAAGGTGCATAGCCGTGCTTGACGAAAACCTGCTCTGTTTTTACCGCGCTGCTGTCGAGCGCCGCAGGGTGCCAGCCGAGCTGTTGATGGAACGGCGTGCGCTGCTCGTCATGCAGCTCGACGGTCGCCACCGCCGGGACAACGTCCGCGATTTTTTGAATACCCTTCACGAGCCATTCAGGCGGCGAGAAGGTGGATTGAACATCCACAACGAGAAGAACTTGGCGCATGGTCTGGATTCTCCATTCGGCGCGCTACATTATCACCCCGTGCACTCAGCGCCAGTGCACAGCAGGTGTCTGATTGACAGGACTGCTACTCATATCAAGGAGACACCAAGATGGTCGAAGAGATTTTGAAATCGAAGCTGGTCAATTTTCTGGTGCCCGACGCCCGAGTGGACTACGACACCGTGAGCGATCTGTACGACGAGGCGGGGAGTGTTGGCGCGGGGCAAAAGCGCTGTGCAATGCTGGCCTTGTCACTGGCTTAACCCAACAGCTGCTCGCCGAGCAAAACGACCGCGATGATGATCATGGCCGTTCCGGAGAAACGACTGACACACCGGGCCGCGGCGGGGCGTGCTTGCAGTACGGCCTGTGAGCCGAATCCCACGAGCAAATAAATCACGCCACAACTGACCGTGTGGATGAGCCCCAGCGCAATCATTTGCATCGGCACAGGCCAGGCCGCTGCCGCGTCGGTGAATTGCGGCAACAGCGCCAAAAACAGCAAAAACACTTTCGGATTCAGCCCGCTCACACAAAGCCCCTTGATCGCCCAACGCTGCCAGGAGCCCGGCGCCTGAGCATCATCTGAGTGCGGCGTAGCGGGGCGGGCGAGCATGTTGATGCCCAACCACAGCAGATAACCGGCCCCGGCAACGGTCAGCACCGACAAGACAACGGGGTGGTTGGCCACCAGCGTGCCGACGCCCGCGGCAACGATCATCGTGGCAATCAAATGACCGGACAACAGCCCACCCACGGCGGGTATCACGACCCGGCCCTTCAACCCCGCCGAAATCGCGTAGGCCCAATCCGCCCCCGGCGTGATGACGAACAGAATCGACACCGCCCAAAAAGCCACGAAAACACTCAAGGTCATGGCGCTAACCACTTCTGCTGCTGATACACCGTGCTCTGCATCGTCCCGCTCCGAAAAATATGGATGCGAGGAAGAATAAGGAAATCTTGTTAGAATTTACTTTCAAAGATGATCATCAGAATGCGCAGAGTTGGGAGAAAATTCGAAATGGACAGGATTGATCGCAAGATTCTTTCTGAGCTGCAAAAGGACGGTCGCCTGTCGGTCACCGAACTCGCCGAGCGCGTGGGCCTGAGCCTTTCCCCTTGCCATCGACGCGTCCGGGCATTGGAGGAGTCGGGTGTGTTGCTCGGCTACAGAGCCCAATTGGACCCAAGCGCCTTGGGCCTTAACTTTTCCGCGATGGTGTTTGCCACGTTGCGTGAGGGCGACCGCAAAGCGGTCGAGGCATTCGAGACGGCGCTTGTCGACATCCCGCAGGTGGTCGATGCCCAGCGGTTGTTCGGCGAACCGGATTATCTGCTGCACGTCATCACTCAGGATTTGCCGGCCTTTCAACGGCTTTACGATGAAAGCCTTTCGACCTTGCCCAACGTGCAGCGGCTGACGTCGACGCTGGTCATGAAACGGGTGGTGCAGGACAGGCCTTTGCCCCTGTGATGTGAGAGGCGGGCAATGGAAAGCACACGATCCCGCGTGGATTTCAGGATGGTCGATTAACACGTAATGCTGGCTTAATTCATGTCCGGTGTTATCGCCTGCGTCGAAACCTGATGACGGGTTGCTGACGACTCAAGCCCATCGTAAGAGCCATTTGCAGCGACTACACTCCACCCCATGAAACGCTATCTGCGGTTTTGCATCATTTTCATGATCAGCCTGGCGCTTCCCCTCAGCGGGATGGCGGGCGTTCAGGCACCGACAGAACCGTGCCCCATGAAGACGATGGGCATGGCGATGATGGACGGCATGGGAATGGACTGCTGCAACGACATGAAAAGCCCCACCGAGCATGGCAAGCCTTGCAAACCAGGCCAGGAATGCAAGACGGGCGGCATGCTGCAAGTCTCGATTATCAAGCCTCCCATAACCGCATTCAGCCCCGTAGCGCTTTCCTTCTTTAGCGATTCCCTGCCCGTGAAAACCCCGTCCGGGGTATGGCGACCGCCCCGCGTTTGATTCCTGTCCCACATCGAACCTCATTCCGCATTAGCGGGATGACCTGGCTGTGCGCATGTCTTTTGACGCGCGCAGTTGATGATCACAGGAATCGTAGACATGAACTCCAAGTGCTATTGCACAGGCTGGCCCCTCGTGGTCGGCCTGGCGGCAAGCGTACTGGCATTGCCGAGCTTCGCTGCCGCACTGACACTCGATGAAGCGTTGCGGCTGGCCGAAAACAATGCGCCGTCACTGACCGCACAAGACGCCAGGATTCAGGCTGCCAGCAGCGCAGCCATCCCGGCGGGTGAACTACCTGATCCCAAGTTGCTTCTGGGAGTGCAGAACTACCCCATAGGCGGTCCGGATCGCTGGAGCCTCGACCAGGATTTCATGACCATGCAAATGGTCGGGGTCCGGCAGGAGATGCCGAACAGCGACAAGCGCAAAGCCCGTATCGAGGTCGCCGATGCGGCTGTTGATCGCGCCGCCGCCGAGCGTCGGGTCGAACGTCTGAAGGTCCGCCAGTCCACCGCACTGGCCTGGATCAGCAGCTATTCCATCGAGCGTAAAGATGCGTTGTTCCAGGACTTCTACAAAGAAAACCGCCTGCTGAGCGATACCGTCCGGGCCCGGATTGCTGGCGGCCGCGCCCAGCCCGCCGATGCGGTGACACCCAAGCAGGAAGCCGCTCAGTTGGCAGAGCAGCAGGACGATCTGATTCTGCAGCGAGCCCAGGCCCGAGCCGCCCTCAAACGCTGGATTGGCTCAGCCGCCAACGACAAGCCTGTGGGCAGCCTGCCTGAATGGCCCGTCGATACCTCAAGCTACTCCCATCAACTGCAACACCATCCGGAGCTGGCAGCGTTTGCGCCGATGACCCGCGAAGCGCAAGCCAGGGTTCGTGAAGCCGAGTCGGAGAAGCAATCGGATTGGAGTTGGGAGCTTGACTATCAGCATCGTGGCCGACAGTTCGGCGACATGGTCAGCGTGCAGTTTTCCTGGGATCTGCCGTTGTTTCCTGACACTCGCCAAAACCCGAAAATCGCCGCCAGACACGCTGAACTCAACCAGCTTGAGGCCGAGCGCGAAGCCTTGTCACGCGAGCACACCCAGCAACTGGAAAACCAACTGGCTGACTACGAGCGCCTGAATCGTGCCGTGCACCGAAACCAGGAAAGCCTGTTGCCGCTGGCCAAGGAAAAGGTCGAACTCAGCATGGCCAGCTACCGGGCCGGCAAAGGCGATTTAGACACCGTTGTGACCGCCCGACGTGAACTCATCGAAGCCCGGCTCAAACAGATCGACGTGGAAGAGCAGCGCGCGCTGACCAGTGCGCGTTTGTATTTTGCTTATGGGGAGGCCAGCCAATGAAACTTGAAAAATGGAACGGGGCATTGCTGGTTAGCCTTTCGCTGGCATTAGGTGTTGCCGGTGGTTATGGGGTCGCGCACCAGCGTATGAGCGCAGCGCCAAATGCGGTGGCGGAGCAAGACATCAATGCTGTGCCCGAACGCAAAGCCCTGTATTGGTACGACCCGATGTACCCGCAGCAAAAGTTCGACAAACCGGGCAAGTCCCCCTTCATGGACATGCAACTGGTTCCCCAATACGCCAGCGGCGCAGGAGACCGGGCGACTGTCAGTATCGACCCGGGGCTGACCCAGAATCTCGGGCTGCGTTTTGCGACTGTCACCCGTGGAACCTTTCATTCCAGTCTCGACGTGACAGGTGTCCTGGCGCTCAACGAACGTGATGTTGCGGTGATTCAGGCACGCACCGCTGGCTTTGTGGAGCGAGTCTATGCCCATGCTCCCGGAGATGTGCTGAACGCCAACGCAGCGTTGGCGGATATTCTGGTGCCGGAATGGGCTGCGGCTCAGACAGAGTTCCTTGCCCTGAAGCGTAGCGGCGACGCTGAGCTGTTGGCTGCAGCCCGCCAGCGACTGCAGCTCACCGGAATACCGGCAGCGCTGATCACTCAGATCGAGCGTAGCGGTAAGGTTCAGCCATACCTGACGCTGACCAGTCCCATCGCCGGTGTGCTGCAAGCCTTGAACGTACGCACGGGCATGACCGTGGCGACGGGCGACACGCTGGCACGCGTCAATGGCTTGAGCAGTGTCTGGCTGGCCGTGGCCGTTCCAGAGTCGCAGACCGGATCGATCACAGTGGGGCAGACGGTCGAAGCACGGCTGCCAGCCTTCCCGGGGACCGTGCTCAACGGCGAGGTCAGCGCTATTTTGCCCGAGACCAGTGCGGACAGTCGCACCCTGCGTGTGCGGGTGGAACTGCCCAATCCGGACGGCCGCCTCAGGCCGGGTTTGACGGCGCAGGTGCGCCTGAACCGTTCGAGCGAACACAGTGTGTTGTGGGTGCCGAGCGAGGCGGTTATTCGCACGGGGCGACGGGCCTTGGTGATGCTCGCCGAAGACACTGGCCACTACCGCCCGGTAGAGGTGCAACCCGGACAGGAAAGTGATGGCAGGACGGCCATTTTGAAAGGACTGGAAGAAGGCTGGAAGGTGGTTACGTCTGGCCAGTTCCTGCTGGACTCGGAGGCCAGTCTCAAGGGCATTGTCGCCAGCACTGAGGACGAGTCGCCACCCAGCGCAGCAGCCTCCGGTATTCATGAGGCGGATGGGGACAAATCGGGGAGCCAGCCATGATTGCGGCCCTGATTCGTTGGTCAGTCGCCAACCGGTTCCTGGTGTTACTGGCGACACTGTTCGTCACGGCGTGGGGCATATGGTCAGTGCAGAGCACACCCATCGATGCGCTGCCGGATCTCTCGGATGTTCAGGTGATTATCCGCACTCCCTTTGCGGGGCAAGCGCAGCAGATTGTCGAGAACCAGGTGACCTATCCGTTGGCCACCACCATGCTCTCAGTGCCAGGAGCGAAGACGGTGCGTGGTTATTCCTTCTTCGGTGACAGCTTCGTTTACGTGCTGTTCGAAGACGGCACTGACGTGTACTGGGCCCGTTCGCGGGTGCTGGAATATCTGAGTCAGATACAAAGCCGGTTGCCGGCCAGCGCCAAACCGGCGTTGGGACCCGATGCGACGGGGGTGGGCTGGATCTATCAGTACGCACTGGTGGATCGCAGCGGTGGACACGACCTGGCGCAACTGCGCGCGCTTCAAGACTGGTTCCTCAAGTTCGAACTCAAGACCCTGCCCAACGTCGCGGAAGTGGCCACGGTGGGGGGCATGGTCAAGCAATACCAGGTGCAACTCGATCCGCTGAAACTGGCCAGCCTCGGCATCACTCAGACAGAGGTGACCGAGGCTATCGGCAAGGCCAATCAGGAAACGGGTGGCGCGGTACTGGAGATGGCGGAGACCGAGTTCATCGTGCGCGCTTCCGGTTATCTGAAAACGCTCAACGACTTCCGGGCGATCCCGCTCAAGTTGGGGGCGGATGGTGTGCCGGTGACCCTTGGCGATGTCGCCACTATTCAGTTGGGGCCGGAAATGCGGCGGGGCATTACCGAACTCGACGGCGAGGGCGAAACCGTCGGTGGCGTGGTGATTTTGCGCAGCGGCAAGAACGCTCGCGAGACCATTGCGGCGGTCAAGACCAAGCTCGACGAACTGAAAAGCAGTTTGCCGGCCGGAGTGGAAATCGTCACCACCTACGACCGCAGCAAACTGATCGACCGCGCGGTGGAAAACCTCAGCCATAAGTTGATCGAAGAGTTCATTGTCGTCGCGCTGGTTTGCGGGATCTTCCTTTGGCACTTGCGCTCATCACTGGTGGCGATCATCTCCCTGCCGGTGGGCGTGCTGATGGCCTTCATCATCATGCGTTACCAAGGGATCAACGCCAACATCATGTCCTTGGGCGGGATTGCCATCGCCATCGGCGCCATGGTCGATGCTGCCGTGGTGATGATCGAGAATGCCCACAAGAAGATTGAGGCCTGGCACGCGGCCAATCCGGGGGAGGAACTGAAGGGCGAGCGTCATTGGCACGTCATGACCGAAGCAGCGGCAGAGGTCGGCCCGGCGCTGTTCTTCTGTTTGTTGATCATCACGTTATCGTTCATTCCGGTGTTCACCCTGGAAGCTCAGGAGGGGCGACTGTTCGGCCCGTTGGCGTTCACCAAAACCTATGCGATGGCCGCGGCGGCGGGGTTGTCGGTGACCTTGGTGCCCGTGCTGATGGGGTACTGGATTCGCGGGCGAATTCCCGGTGAGCAACAAAACCCGTTGAACCGCTGGTTGATCAGGATCTACCAGCCGGCCCTGGAGGCGGTGCTGCGCCGTCCCAAAGTCACCCTGCTGGTGGCACTGGTGGTGTTTGTCAGTGCGCTATGGCCAATGTCGCGCCTGGGCGGTGAGTTTCTCCCGCCTTTGGACGAAGGTGATCTGCTCTATATGCCTTCCGCTCTCCCGGGGTTGTCGGCACAGAAAGCTGCGCAGCTGCTGCAACAGACCGACCGCCTGATCAAGACGGTGCCCGAAGTCGAGCACGTGTTCGGCAAAGCGGGGCGTGCCGAAACTGCCACCGACCCGGCACCGCTGGAAATGTTCGAGACCACCATTCAATTCAAGCCACACGAGCAATGGCGGCCAGGCATGACTCAGGAAAAACTGGTGGAAGAACTGGATCGCGTGGTTCGGGTTCCAGGGCTGACCAATATCTGGATACCGCCGATTCGCAACCGTATCGACATGCTTGCCACCGGCATCAAAAGTCCGATCGGAGTGAAAGTCGCCGGCACCCAATTGACGGACATCGATGCTGTCACCCAGGCGGTCGAGCGGGTGGCCAAAGGCGTACCCGGTGTCAGTTCAGCGCTGGCCGAACGCTTGACCGGCGGCCGCTATATCGACGTGGATATCGACCGCAAGGCCGCCGCTCGCTACGGGCTGAATATCGCTGATGTGCAGTCCATCGTGGCCGGCGCTATCGGTGGTGAAAATGTCGGGGAGACTATTGAAGGGCTCGCACGTTTTCCGATCAACGTACGTTACCCGCGGGAGTGGCGTGACTCGCTCGGTGCCCTGGAGCAATTGCCGATCTACACGCCGTCAGGCATCCAGATCACCCTGGGGACAGTGGCCAACGTCAAAATCAGCGACGGCCCGGCGATGCTCAAAAGTGAAAACGCCAGGCCTTCAGGCTGGGTCTATATCGATGTGCGTGGCCGGGACATTGCCTCGGTGGTCGCTGATTTGCGCCATGCCGTAAACGAGCAGGTCAAGTTGCAGCCTGGCATGAGCCTGAGCTACTCAGGGCAGTTCGAGTTTCTCGACAGAGCCAATGCACGACTCAAACTGGTGGTGCCAGCCACGCTGTTGATCATCTTCGTGCTGCTCTACCTGACGTTTGCGCGCTTCGATGAGGCGTTGCTGATCATGGCCACGCTGCCATTCGCGCTGACTGGCGGGGCATGGTTCATCTATCTGTTGGGATTCAATCTGTCGGTCGCCACTGGTGTCGGCTTTATCGCCCTGGCCGGTGTTTCCGCCGAGTTTGGCGTGATCATGCTGCTCTATCTGAAAAACGCCTGGGCAGAACGTGAAGACCTCGGCGACAGCACTGAGCGCGGGCTGGTTGCGGCGATTCGTGAAGGCGCTGTGCAGCGTGTTCGCCCCAAGGCCATGACCGTGGCCGTGATCATTGCCGGCCTGTTACCCATCCTGTTGGGCAGCGGAACCGGCAGTGAAGTGATGAGCCGCATTGCCGCGCCCATGGTCGGCGGCATGATCACGGCTCCCTTGCTTTCCCTTTTTGTCATTCCGGCAACCTATCGCCTGATGCGCCGCCGACATCTCGTCATTGAATCCACTCACCTTAAAGGAAACGTCGTATGAAACTGACCCATATTGCAGTGGCAGGAACCTTGGTTGCGTTGTCTTTCCTGGCTCGTGCAGAGGACATGCCGGGTATGAAAATGGACGGTATGGAGGGCATGCAGACAAAAGAGACAACGCAGGCGCCCGTCGCTAATGCCAACGGAACGATCAAGGCTATCGATGCTGCCAGACACACGGTGACCATCTCCCACGGCGCAGTACCCGCCGTGCAATGGCCGCCGATGACCATGGCCTTTTCCGTGACGGATGATCAGCTCGCCGGGCTGTCGGCCGGAGACCGTGTCTCGTTTGCTTTCCGGGTCGAGGGTGGCAGCGCGACGATTGTTTCAATCAAAAAATAGGGCAGCGGTGGTGCAAGTGGCCGGCACATTTTGTGTGCCGGTCGTAAGGACAGCTGACTTCAAGACGTGCGCGACTCACGTGTTGCGCTGCTCAAACCCATAGCCGTTACACCGATGCGCGAGAACACCAGCCACACAAACAACAGCACACTGCAACCAACAAGAATGGAAGCGACGCCAATCAACGGCTCGATGGCAGCAAAGCCCTTGAGCCGCAGCGTCAGTGCGCCAAGCATTACCGGGACGCCAATGTTGTACATCCAGAACTGTGCGGTAGCCGCGCGCCCTTCGGTGATTGACGGGTACGCTGTGCCGATGATGCCGAACAGGGCCATCGACACCCATCCCAACAGATTGACATGAGCATGTACCGCGAAAAGCGAGTGGTCGCCGGAAGCGCCCATCGCCACGCCCAGCATCACGCCAATGGCGAAGTAGAGGGCAGCGAGCCGAAACCAGGTCCGTGAACGGGGGTTGTGATTCATGGCATTCACCTCATGCGCCCAGTGGCGCGCTCAGTTGCTGAAATATAACGGGCGACCTCTTGTCGGTTGATTGTTGCGTGCCTATTATGAGACTCAAGTCTAATGAATAGACAGAGTCTCATATATTCCATGTCGATCCCGAAGTCAACCCCGTCTGAACCCGGCGGCGATCCGCAAGGCCGCGCCAACCAGAAGCTGCGAACGCGTCAGGCGCTGATCGATGCCGCCATCGCCTTGCGCGACGAGGGCCAAAACCCGACGGTGGCGCAAGTGGCAGAGCGCGCGATGGTCTCGCGCGCCACGGCCTATCGCTACTTTCCCTCGACCGAGGCATTGATCAGCGAGACGGCGGCGGATCGTGAAATGAAGCCGCTGGAGAGCTTCTGGCGACCGGGAGACGACCCGGTCAAGGGCATTGGCCTGGCCGCGAACGCGTTGAACAAACTCTTGATCGACGACGAGATCGGCCTGCACGTGATGGAGCGTTCGTTCATGTCGGTGTGGCTCGACAGCGAGACCCACGAGCCCCTGCGACCAGGCCGCCGGATGAGCTACATCGAACCGATCGTCGACTCGCTGAAGGACGTGCTCTCGCCCCGCGCACGCAAACGACTGAAGCAGGCGCTGTCGATCGTTATCGGCACCGAGGCGTTGATCGCCGTGCGCGATATCAGTGGCGCGAGCGTCGAAGAATCACTCGACACCGCCGCGTGGGCGGCGAGGGCGCTGGTTCGTCAGGCGTTGGCGGAGAATGAAGAGGCTCGGCGCAAGCGCAATTCCATATAGGTCGGGTTGCGGGATTCTTCTGCGCGACACTGAATTGCCTATGCTTGCTCAGGTAATGTGGGTGGCGGCTTTTGGCCGATAACAGGCAAGAGTCATGCCGCAGAATAGCGATGTCAGATCTTTTTATAGTTGAAAAAAAACGGGCGCCTTCAGCGCCCGCTTTCATTCACTCCTTCGTCTGCGCCCGCAATCGCCGACCAATCACATCCATCAAGTCACAACCGTCGCGCAACGGAATGGCCAGCAGTTTGGAGAAGTCCGACAACACCACCGTGTCGCAACCAATCTCGGCACGAAAGGCGATGTTCTCCAGCACCTGAGTAACTGCGCGAATTCGGTAGTCAGCGGCGGCTTGCAATACGTCGAGTGGAGCTTCGGTGTCGATGAGCAGGGAAGCCGGAACCAGGTCGATTCCGGTGAGGGGCATGTATCGATTCATTTGAAGATCTCTGTTTGATTGGCTCAAAGGCCGTCACTCAGTCGTCGCCAAACGATTGGGTGGCAGCTGTGCGCAGGTTGGCGAACCGGCACAGAGAACACCGGCAGACCCGAAGGCCTCCCGCGCACAGCCGCCATTACAGCGGCCTTGCGGGTGCGGCGACCCCTGCAACAAAGCGTAGAGCCCTCGCATGTCGCCAAACACGAATCGCCATTTTGGGCGACGGGGCGGACTATAAGCTTCATCGGAACGGCGGGCAAGGTGAGGCGTTCCGAGGTTTGTGTAGGAATTTTTATAGCGTCCTGGGAGCGTTATGCCTCTTTCGTGGGCGAGTGTTATCGGCCAACAGCTGACTGTCGATTTCGTCTGAGGAGCATGCATGTGCATAGCATTTGACCAACTGCTTATTAGGATTAAAGTCTAAGGGAAAGATCGACCCCGTCAGTCTTTGATCCGCAACGGCTATCGCCACGCAGGTTCCTCAATGGCAGGTACAGAAACGGAGTATTGCTCATGATCAAATACCTTCGAATGATGGCAATGATTTCAATCCTCGCGATCACGGCGGGCTGCCAAATGGGTCAATCAACTTCCGCCTCTGATGTGATGGCTGCTAACGCGGAAATAGACCGCGAGGCGAAAGCGGCGTTACAGAGTTTGTATACCAAAACGCCGCAAGCGCGCGCCCTCGCGCAGCGAGCCAAGGGTATCCTCGTTTTCCCTGATGTGCTGAAAGCGGGCCTCATCGCCGGCGCACACCATGGCGAAGGCGAATTGATTGAGAACGGAAAAGTGACGGGATACTACGCGACCACAGCAGCCTCATACGGCCTTCAGGCGGGCGTGCAGCGGTTTGGATACGTGATGTTTTTCATGACCTATTCAGCGATGAATGATCTGAAAAATGTTAATGGATTTGAGGTCGGCGTGGGCCCAAGCATCGTGGTCGTAGATTCAGGCATGGCCAAATCGATAACTACCTCAACGGCTCAATCCGATGTCTATGCGTTCATCTTTGATCAAAAGGGCTTAATGGCCGGGCTGGGATTGCAGGGTTCAAAAATTACCAGGCTCAATCGCTGAGGCCGTCTGCATGTCGCTTACACAGAATTTAGTTGTGTTGCATCGACCTGCTGAATTCACAATCCCTAGCTGCCCTTGGCGGAGGGCAGCAATGGGTCGTTTTCAACCAGTCGCCATAGGCAGAAAACGGCCAATAGGGGTCAGTCGGGTCGGCGACCGACGCCTTCAACCTATCGCCAAAAAGCCCCCCAAGGACAATCATTACCTTGCCTTTTTCCTCCTGTTTCGACTCTCGTATTGACATATCGATAAATCTCGATATCCTAGACTCATGGAATTACTTGAAATATTCAAAGCCCTCTCCAACCCTACACGCCTTGAAATCCTGAAAGGCCTGAAGGACCCCGTTAAGAACTTCCCTCCGCAGGATGAAGGAGACGTTCTCACGGTGGGGGTCTGCGTAAGTAGTATTCAAGAAGGCATCGGGCTGTCGCAGTCAACGGTGTCTGGTTATCTTGCAACGCTGCAACGAGTGGGCCTGGTCGAGGTCAGGCGCATCGGTCAGTGGACCTACTACAAGCGCAATGAAGCCACTATCAGTGCGCTTGCCGAGATCATAGGGACAGATCTCTAATTTTTTTACCGCATGATATCGAGATATCTCGATATCCCTTTTTATCGATACTAGGATTCACAATGAAAGCGTTGATGCTTAAGTCATTTGGCGGCCCGGAATCGTTCGAACTCTGCGACGTGCCCAAGCCAGTGCCGGGTGCGGGACAAGTCCTGGTGCGGGTACACGCAACCTCCATCAATCCCTTGGATTATCAGGTTCGACGTGGCGACTATTCCGACCTGGTGCAACTACCGGCCATTACCGGACACGACGTTTCGGGGGTTGTCGAGGACGTCGGGCCGGGGGTGACGTCCTTCGCTCCGGGAGACGAAGTCTGGTACACCCCGCAGATATTTGAAGGGCCAGGCAGTTATGCCGAATACCACGTTGCGGCCGAAAGCATTATCGGGAAGAAGCCGCCATCGCTGAGCCATCTCGAAGCGGCAAGTCTGACTCTGGTTGGCGGGACGGTTTGGGAAGCACTGACCGGGCGTGCAGCGCTCAGAGTGGGAGAAAGCATCCTGATCCACGGCGGCGCGGGAGGCGTAGGTCATATCGCGATCCAGGTGGCTAAGGCCATTGGAGCGCGGGTCTTCACGACCGTGCGCGAAGCACACTTCGAGTTCGCACGAGGCATGGGGGCCGATGTGGTCATCGACTACGAAAAGGAGGATTACGTCGACGTCATCAATCGGGAAACGGATGGCCGCGGAGTCGATGTGGTGTTCGACACCATCGGCGGCAACACGTTGACGCGCAGCCCCGACGTGCTCGCTCAACTCGGCCGCGTGGTCTCGATTGTGGACATTGCCCAGCCGCAGAACCTTGTTCAGGCCTGGGGCAAGAACGCGAGTTATCACTTCGTTTTCACCAGACAGAACCGCGGCAAACTTGATGAGCTGAGCGCATTGGTAGAGCGCGGTCAGCTACGGCCACACGTTGGCGCTGTCTATTCGCTTGCCGACATGGCGCTCGCCCATGCCCGGCTGGAAAGCCCCAACAACGGAATTCAAGGAAAAATCGCGATTGCAGTCGAGCCATCGCTCATCTCGTAAGTGCGCACTTTTAACCGCTTAAGTCATATCAGAGGAACGCCATGATTTACGAGATCGCTCTGCTACCCGTCCACAAAGAATGCATTGAAAGTTTCAGACGTGCATTTGCCGAGGTCGCTCCATTGCTCACCCGCGCGAAGGGTTACGGCGGACACTTGCTCGCGCAAGGGATTGAAAGCCCCGAGCGGTTCAACCTTATAGTTCGCTGGGCTTCACTTGAAGATCACACGCCGGGCTTCGAAGAGAGTGATGACCATCGGATATTCATGATGGGCCTGGAGGGATACTTTTCGGAAGAACCGAGGGTCTACCACATTGAAGGGGCTGCTTTTTCTGCTGGCGAACAAGTAGTTGCCGATATCGTAGACTAGAGCGACTGACTGCTTTTGGCCGACAGGCTTCTGTCGTGAGCGTCCGCTATGGGTCGAATGCAGCCCTTCGCGACAGGCAGAAAACGGCCAGGAGCAGTCACTCAGTGCGCTTACAAAAGGAGGGACGATTCAATTTCCCATTCAGCTGACCTTGCTGCGATACCAGACGGCAGTACGTTCATTATCAGCCTGGAATTTTCGTATTTCGAACTGCATTGATTCGTGCAGGACATGCCTCCAGCTGCTGCAGCCGTAGCGCTTGGGCGTCTGCGCTGGATAGGTACCACCAATCCAGCGAATGGATGCTTCCAATCGAGTCCAGCCAGCTTCGGCAAGCTTGGTTTCTGCTTCACGTAAGCAGCAGCAAATCCCACTATCAGGCCAATCAACTGAGCCATCCACTCGGATACCGTCGAGCGCATCTTCAAATGCTTGGCTTTGTATAAACGAAGCCATTTTAGCTCGTGCCTCAATCATGTTTTTGGCCCAACGTTGCAGACTCAGGCAATGCCGATTGATGGTTTCGTAGCTTTCCTCCAGAAAACCATCCGCCGCCTGGCAGCCCGATTCAGACCAGAGATCGAAACGCTCAATGAAGTGGTGGACCAGGTTATTTCGCAGGTCAACCAGCTCCTTGAGGTCGGCCTTCATTGCCTCATAGTCCTCGGCTGTCATTTCCAACTGGTATTGATGCCTGAACCAGATCTGGTCACCGACATAGGCTTCGGTCTGTGACTCTTCTTCATTTGGGTGCGGCGGGGTCAGAAAGCTTTCGGTCAACATCCCGATCAATGTACCCATCGTCTTTTTCTTTGCACATGCGACCTTCTGGTCGCGGATGCTAGACAGCTGATCTGCAGGACCGGTCAGTTCGTAATGCGCGACAATGGCTTTCAGCTGCCGTTCGTATTGTTGCACGCGCATCAGACAGCGTCCGAGCTTGCGCTGCACGATGTGTTGAGTAGCAGGTACATCATCCGAGGGCACGGTAGTGACTTCATCCATGATTAACGACTCAGGCATAAGTGGTAGGGCTGGAGCGTTCACCGCATTACGCTTGCCCTGCCAGGAAGGCTTGCAACGCGTAAATCGGACGCCTATCAAGCTCAGTGTAGGTTGAGTCAATCCGCTCGGACTTTTTCAAAAGAATTAGTCGATAGCTGCGTCTGTGCAGGCTTTCATCGAAAAAAAACCGGGACGTCTATGCGTGACGACTCGCAGCGTCGGGCCTGGCTTGTGTGACAGTCGGTGCGCTTTAGCGGATGACTGAACTGAGCCCGCAAGGAGGAAGAAATACGTCATGAACGCCTTACTGGAATTACACGGTGCGCCCACAGGCAATTGCATCCGGGCAGCCATCGCCCTCGAAGAAGCGGGGCTGGCGTACACGGTTCGACTGGTGGATCTTTCAAAAGGCCAGCAAACAGGGGCGGATCATCGCTCCCTGAATCCGGCCGGAAAAGTCCCGGTATTGGTCGAACGAAAGGGCGATGAGCCTGCCTTTGTACTCACTCAGTCGAACGCGATCATTTTCTACGCTGCCGAAAAGGCTCCAGAACGGCTCTTGCCCAGTGCCGCTGGCCACAGAGCTACGGTGTATGAGCGATTCTTCTTCTTTTTGACCGATGTCATCGCACCGGGCCATTCGGCGTTCTTCCTTCGCGGCCAAGGGCTCAACGATGGCTCTGCGCGGCTGGTCGAGCGCATGCTTTCGTCAGTTGAGTTGGCTGAACAGTTCGTCAGTGCTGATGCTTATATGGCGGGAAGCTGTTTCTCCATCGCGGATATCGCGGCCTACAGCATCATGTCGTCAGTGGAGGCAGACATCCCGTGGGGGCGTTTGCCCAAGCTTCGCCGCTGGTATGAAAGGGTGGGTGTTCGACCCAGCGTGGTCAGGGGATTTCAGGCATTCAGCTCGCGGTGAACTGTTGGCGTCCGGAAGTTTTAGAGGTTTTTGCTCAACGCATGCTTCAGTCCAGATATTCGTTTGTTGAACTCGGGCTGACAGCACCTATCTAAAAATGTGGGGTAACGTCCCACACAAAGATGCTGACTGGCTCTCAGGGATCGTGCGGAAACCGCAGTTGCTGGTTAATGCTGCAGATTTATGGCCGTGCCGGTTGGCTGGCCGCTCCAATGGGCGGCCGGGAACTCACTGGATATTGCGTTCGATAGGGACATGACTGCGCAACTCCAAGCGGAGGTGCATCATGCTGATCAAGAAATGTTTGTTGGCCCTGGCAATTGGCGGGGTCCTGTCGGCATCGACTGTTCTAGTGCCCGATTACATCAGTAGTTTCTCCAGCGTGTATGCCAAAGATGGCAGCGGTGGTGGCGGCGGTAACAGCGGAGGCGGTGGTGGTCACGGTGGTGGCGGCGGTGGTTCCGGTAGTGGAGGCTCCGGAGGCAGTGGTCACGGTGGCAGCGGCCATGGAGATGGTGGTGGTCATGGTGCATCAGGCCATGACGGTGACGGTCATGGTGGTGTTGCCGGGAACAGAGGCTCAGGCAACGCGCATGACAACGATGCCGCAGATGCAGCCAGGGACGCTGCCAGAAACGATGCAAATGCAGCCAGAGATGCTGCCAGAGCTGATGCAGATGCAGCCCGGGATGCTGCAAGGGCTACTGCAAATGCAGCCAGAGACGCCGCCAGAGCCGAGGCGGATGCAGCCAGGGACGCTGCAAAAGCTGCTGGCATACCGGGCGCAGATGCAGCCAGAGATGCTGCCCGGGCCGCTGCCGACGCAGCCAGGGACGCTGCCAAAGCAGAAGCCGATGCGGCCAGAGATGCCGCCCGTGCTGCTGCAGATGCGGCCAGGGACGCTGCCAAGGCTGAGGCAAACGCAGCCAGAGAGGCTGCCAAAGTCGAGGCGAGGGCCGCCAGAGAGGATGTGGCGGACGCCCCGGACGCACCAGACGCGCCGGATGTCGACGCGGTTGAGGTACAAAACTAGGCCTGCACGTTTCGCAATGAACACGGCAGGCATTCCCGTAGCAAACGTCCGAGAGTTTGAAGGACGTATTGGCAATAAGTCGCAAGCCCCGAAGCGTCATGGGGTTTGCGACTTCTTTTGGCCGATTTCTACCGGCCTTCATCGGTAGCATTGGGTCGAAAACTGCCTCTGGCTCACATGCCTGAGTGGGCGCCCGTACTTTATAAATACCCGTCAGCGACAAAGAGTATCTGCCAATCCTCTGGCCTGTTGAGTCGCAGCCTCACGCGCATCAAGATCAACGTCTTCCCCCAGGATGGTCTTTTCCACAATCACCGAATGCACATCGGTCACGCCGATGAATTGCAGCCAGGCTTCCACGTAGGGCTTCTGGAAGTCGAAGCGTTCCGCCGGCGTGATCGACTGCGCCGAAAAATCCAGGCCTCGGGCGTACGCCACTACGGCGATTTTGTTGTGCAACATGCCTTCCAGGCCGCGTTCCGGATCGAAGCTGAACAGGATGTCTTTCTGCGATACCAGGTCGATGAAATGCTTGAGCTTGTACGGGATGCTGAAATTCCAAAGCGGTACGGACATCACGAGTACATCCGCGCGATGCAGGTGCGCAGCCAGGTCCTTCAAGGTGTTCCAGGCCTCTTGTTGCGCCGGGGTCAAGGCAGTGCCGCTGAGTCCTGCGTATTTGGCTTCCATTGCCAGGTCATCGAATTCCGGCAACGCCATGTTCCAGAGGTCGAGAGTGATGATGTCGGTGTCCGGGGTGTTTTCTCGATAACGCGCAATGAAGCTGCGGGCGACTTCAAGGGACGCCGAGCGCTGCTTGCGTGGGGAGCATTCGATATGGAGCAGGGTAGTCATGGCACGCCTCGAGTGGTGGGGTAGGGAGGCATTGCAACATAGTTATATTTGAAATATAAATCGTAAATTACCAGTCGATTAATCACGTATAAAACTATGTTCGATTCGCTGCTACTCAAAACATTTGTCGCTGTGGTCGACGAAGAAGGCTTCAGCCGTGCAGCGCAAAAGCTGCACCTGACTCAGTCTGCGGTCAGCGGCCATGTGCGGCGATTGGAAGAACAGATTGGTAAACCCCTGTTGACGCGTACCACCCGTTCCCAGCAATTGACGCCCGATGGCGAGCGCTTGCTTTCTTATGCGCGCACGATCCTTGTGCTGAACCGTGATGCCTGGGCGGAACTGACGCGTACGCCATTTCACGGGCGACTGCGGATCGGGGTGTCCGAGGACTTTGTCGAATCTCGACTACTGCGCGCTTTTCAGGATTTCGCGGCGCAGTACCCTGGGATGGAGATCGACGTGCAGGTGAGCATTCCCGGCACGTTGCTGGCGCTGATGAAGCAAGGGCATCTGGAGTTGGTCATCGGCTCACTGTGCGAAACCAGCGATGCGGGGAAGTTGTTGTGGCAAGAGCCGCTGGTGTGGGCCTGGTCGGCGCAACCCGTCACCCGGTTACCGACGCCGTTGCCGCTGGCCCTGTTCCCCGAGCCGTGCCCTTATCGCGAGGTTGCGTTGAAGCGACTGGCTCAGGCGGGGATCGCCCAACGCACCGCGATGTTATGCAGCAGCACCGCCGGGTTGCGGGCTGCGGCGCTTGCAGGCTTCGCGGTTGCGCCCATGACACTCAGTCAGTTGGGGCAAGGGCTGGTGGTTCTTGGGGCTGAACAAGGGTTGCCGGAGTTGCCGGATGCAGAGTTTCGGCTGTTTACTTCGCCTGAAGCGGATCAGGCGATGGTGGCGGCGGTTACTCAGCTCATCGTGGAGTATTGCTCCACGCGCAGGGCTTAACGGTCATTTCAAAGGCCAGACATTGAATGCGCCTGGTCGATGACCTTCATTGGTTGCGGACGCTCAGACTTCGTTTGGGAAGCACTGAGCGAACATCCGATTCGTACTTCGTCGAGGTTTTCAGCCTGATTTCTACAGCCAGGTGTTACAGGCGGATTTAGCGACGATAGTAGCGGCGATCGTCCTCGTAGCGGTGCCGCATGGACCGATCCTGGTGACGCTCCCAATAACGATGGCGTTCGGCATCCCGGCGGGCTTGCTCTCTACGCCACTGTTCTCTACGCCAGTCGTCTCGGCGCCAATTGTCTCTACGATCATGCCAACGGTCGTCATGCCAGTATCGGTCATCATGGGCAAGCAACGGCCCTGGCTGGTTGCCGGCCATACTGGCCACGGTCGGCCAAGGGCTGCCCGCAGCCTGGGCCGGCGCCTGAACGGCCGCCACTTCAGGTGCGAAAACAGGGGTTGAGGTCTTCATCTGTGTTGCTGATGCCGAGCCCACTGCCGCGAACGCGAACAGGCCGAAGAGCACCATCCGTAGGTCATGGAATTTCATGAGCGAAGACAACCTCTGAATTGACATGTTGATGTGTAGCCATCTGGCTGCGGGAAGCCTGCGAGTTAGCGCTTACCGAGCGAATGTGCCTGTCCACATAGACCTGTAAATAGGGAAAAGTTCTAGGGCGGCGCTGTTTAAATAGCTAACGGCCTGAGTGTTCGGCCCCTTTGAGGTTTGCCTGTGCCCACGTTCGTAATCAGTACAGAGCGTATCCATTACAATTTTTTGAGTGTATTGGTTGTTTGGTTTTACGATGGACCACAAGATTTCTCTGGTATGAGGCTCAAATGCATATCGCTATCCTTACCTTTGAAGGCTTTCACGAACTTGATTCGCTCATCTCGTTCGGCATCCTCAACCGGGTTCAACAGCCTGGTTGGCGAGTGTCTATCGCCAGCCCCACAGACAAAGTGCTGTCGATGAACGGCCTGATGATCGAGGCGCAGATGTCGTTGGAGGACGCATGCGGTGCGGACGCCGTGCTGGTGGGCAGTGGGAGAATGACCCGGGACGTCGTCGCGAATGCCGTGCTGATGTCTCGCCTGAAGCTTGATCCTGCGCGCCAACTCCTGGGCGCCCAGTGCTCGGGCACGCTCATACTTGCAAAACTGGGCCTGCTGGACGACGTTCCGGCCTGCACGGATCTGATCACAAAGCCATGGGTTGAAGAGGCCGGTGTGGCGGTACTCAATCAACCGTTCGTGGCCAAGGGCAATGTCGCAACGGCTGGCGGGTGCTTGTCGTCGCAGTATCTTGCCGCTTGGTTCATCTCACGTCTTGCAGGTGAGGAGGCCGCACGCAGTGCACTTCATTATGTTGCTCCCGTGGGGGAGAAGGACATTTACATAACGCGTGCGATGGCGAATATTTCGCAGTTTATTTAAGGCGGGCAATGGCCGCTAATGGCGATAGCAACCAGTCGTTCGTAACCGTAGGTTCTCTCTCATAACCCTCTGCCGGGCATACACGGATCAACTCCCGGGATAGCGAAAGTCCCCCTCCCTTTATTCAAGGCAGACTCCCGACGCTACGGGCAAGCTATCGAGAAAGGCGCGAATCTGCCGGTAACCGCGCAAGTGCACCACAGGAATGCCCGGTCGAGCTTCTCTGTACAACCTACTGCAAGGTCAGGGCGAGGGTAGATTTGCCGCTACCGGCATTGCCCAGAATGACAATCCGTTGCATGGGGGAGACTTCCTGTCGCGAAAAAAGCCGACAAGTGTGCAGGTTTTGGATGGCGCAGTAAAAGGCGGCCTCGGCGAGTGAGACAACTATTGAGCGATTTCGATGCGACCGCTTCAGGCTGTCCGGTTCAGCACCAGCAAACGTACCGCCAGCGCCGTCATTACGACAGCGAAGCCATAAGCACCCAGGCGGCTGGAGATTTTGCCCCCACGCAGGCGCCCATGTAGCTGCCCGGCACAGACGCTGAGCAGGGAATGAAAGATCAAAGCGATCAGCGCAAGCAACACACCTAATACCATCAGTTGCACCGTGACGCTGCTGGTTCCCAGGGTGACGAATTGCGGCAGGAATACCATGAAGAACAACAGCGCCTTGGGATTCAACAGGCTGTTGAGGGTCGCCCGGATGAAGATCTTGCGCCGCGATGCCAATGCAGGTTGAGCATCCGCGTCCGCTGGTGGAGTGCTCAATGCCTTCCACGCCAGCCACATCAGATAGCAAGCCCCGGCCCACCGCAGCAAATCAAATGCCGGCGCCCAACTCATCACCAGCGCACCGAGCCCCGCGCTGACCATGGCGGTCATCAGCACGTCGGCCAGGGTTATTCCCAATGCGGCGGCGAAACCGGCACGCCAGCCATGGGCAACGGCATGGCTGGTGACGATGGCCATGTTCGGGCCAGGCACGATCAGCAACAGCAGGGCGGCGACAGTGAACAGGTAAAGGTTGGTGGCGTCCGGCATAGCGCAAACTCCCCTGGATGAGAAACAAGGCTAACCGTAGTCATTGGGTTGAAGCAGATACAGTGGAGGTGGATTTGATAGCAACAGTCAGGTGTATGGCGCCCGGTTGGCTTGAGCCGCAAGCGGGTGCATCGAGCGCCCTGTGCTGCATCAGTCTCGTCAGTCGGTTTTAGTGCTCGCTAAAAAGTACGCAACCAACGCGTTGGCATGGCCATGGCCCATGCCGTGTTCAGTTTTGAGCAACGCAACCATCTCCATATGCTTCTTGCCGTTGACTGTCTTGAGCAGGGTTAGCCAGTGGGTGATTGGCTGCCCATACTTTTTTTCAATAGAGGGAAAGTACGACGCGGGTCCTTTTACTTTTGGATCGTCGGTCATGACGCAAACTCCTTTTTTGCTTGAGAACTATCGGGAGACATTACCCAGAGAGAACCACGACTACGATGACGGCAAATCCTGCGTCTTTCCGGATTCGACAGCAGTATAGAAAGTCATTCGATGGATGCCGATCCGCCGGTCGAGGCGTGCGGCGCTAAAGCCACGTATTCACCACCCGCCGATCCAGCTCCTCCCAGTCCGCCATGCCCAGCACCCGCGTGGTGTTCAACCCGCGTAAATAACCGCGCAACTGATTGGCGGTGGCCCGCACAAGTTCCGGGTCGGGCGCGTGTTCGCCCAACAATACGGTTTCGTATTGGACCAGGTACTCGGCCACCCGGTCGCGGAAGTCGGGCAAAACGGCATCGCGGATCAGGTCAAAAGTTCTCAAGGATAGATCCTCATCAATTTTTTTAGTGGTGATTCAGAGTGTGTACCCATCTGCACGGCGCGCAACTATTGCTAGAGGTAATAGTGACCATTACGAAACACAAGTTCTGCTTTGTTGGTTATAGGCGGAAAATCACCTCCAACGAACACGCACCGTGACGCAGTCCCGCTGCTGGATGAACCGAAGCTTTTATTTTCTGGATAAGACCGATGCGCTCTTTATTTGTACCCGCCATGGCGATTGGCTCTTTGTTGCTGGCCGGTTGCGCCTCCGCGCCGAACGACCCGACCCTGACCTTGCAGACCAGCAAGACCCCAGCCCAATACGCCGATTGCGTCGTACCGAAATTGCAGAGCCATGCGTTGAACCCGACCGTCTCGCAAACCCAGCGCAGCTACCGGATCGTGGTGCCGAGCAAAGTCTCGGCAGACAACGTGCTGGAAGCCTACAAGGCCGGGAATGGCGGCAAGGTGTTCATCTACGAGCGGCACTTGCTGGCTTCGAACCTGCTGCCTTCAAGTTTTGAACGCGCCGCACAGGACTGCATCTGACCCCGGCCCGTAACGCTTTCTACAGAGCTCCTTTGGTTGGCCGCAACCAACCAATTTTTTACCCCGCAGCCCATTTGGTTGCGGGGCTTTTTTTGTTCTACACGAAATCCCGGGGACAGAAACAAGAACGGCGAAATACTAGTTCCCGCAAATTCGACGTCGTTTAGCTGAACTGGATTTGGGATAAGCGCAAAACCTGTAGGAGCCGGCTTGCTGGCGATGGTCGTTAACGATAACGCGTAAGAGTTGGTTAAACGCGGGGTACTTGAGTCCATCGCCGGCAAGCCGGCTCCTACAGGGGAACGCATACACCCTCAAACAACGAGGTCGAGCGTTAGCTCGCCTTGCGGCCTGAATCTTGAGACGTTTTCGGGACTTTTATTGACCCATCATTCACTCGTCTGAATCGAAAGGCCAAACCGATACTTCTGGTTTGCCCCTGCTTGCAGAGATGTCTGTTCAATTACAAAGCCACAGCGTTCGAGCACTTTTGCCGAGCCGATATTGTCGACGTAAACGTTGGCAACCAGTTGATTAAGGTCCCAACGTAACTGCGCTTGCTCGATCAAATGCCTAACCGCCCGCGTCGCCAGTCCTTTTGCGCAAGCACTTTGAGCGATCCGATAGCCGACTTCTGCCGACCGGGCGGACATGTCGATGTCTTTGAGGTTCGCCCGGCCCACTATTTCCCCCCCAGCGTTTACGATGACAAAGGGGTGCGAGGTGCCGGCGGCATAATCAGATAAATAGGCTGCAATGTGCTCGGTGACACCCTGCACCGAATAGAAAGCAGCACCGCGTGGCTCAATGTGGCGCTCGAACCACTCGCGATTGTCCCTTTCAAACGTCAGCAATGCCTCAGCATCAGTGTTTTGCAGGGTACGAATTGTGACGGTCTCCATAAGGACGCTCCTTTTCCTGGTGGAACTACTTGGATAAGGGTGCAGAGGCACACTTGTCAGTCGTTTGCCGAGTTGGCGCCCGTAAAGAATGACCTGTTGAGCAAGCAACTCACAATTCGAAAAAACCTATTGAATAAAAACTCTATAAACGGGAAGCTCACTGGCGCATTGCTAGTAACCAGTAAGTGAGTATCGCCAGTTTCTGGCTCAGGGAGCGTTGATGAGTTTTCGTCCTTTGACCGACTTCCCGCGGCAATCGAACGATTGCGATATTGTCGCCTCTGAGCTTAAAGGGAATTCGGATACTGTCGGCATGACCTGCGCTGGCAACGAGTATACGATCGAACACTTACTGAACTCGGCGCGCAACTGGACGCACACCACCGCGTGGGTCGTTTACCGTGCCGGTGAACAGATGCATTTGGTCGGGCAGGGCGACCCACAGGCGCAATGGCCGTCAAGTGTTGCGAATGAACAGTTCGATGCCTTTTGCCAGACCCGGCACTTGCACCGCTGGCCGACCGGCAGCGGCGAAAGTGTGCTGGGTTGGCTGCTTGCGCCAATCGCCGAGGCCGAAGAACCGGCGCTCGCCGGTTTTGCCCAGCGCCTGGGCCTTCAGGTGCAGACCAATACCCTGGCCCGCGCGCAGATTACTCAGCGTGTGCTGTATGAAATTACCTACCTGGCCAGTTCGACCCGCGACCGGTCAGTGTTCCTGGTGGGAGTTCACCAGTTACTGGCGAGCCTGATCGACGCCGAGAACTTCTATCTCGCGCTGTATGACCCGCACAGCGGCAAGATCGACTACCCGTATTACGTCGACATCATTGACGTTGATGCCGTGGAGTCCTCGCATTACGAATAC
Organism: Pseudomonas sp. BF-R-01; assembly: GCF_019946615.1. Taxonomy (NCBI): domain Bacteria; kingdom Pseudomonadati; phylum Pseudomonadota; class Gammaproteobacteria; order Pseudomonadales; family Pseudomonadaceae; genus Pseudomonas; species Pseudomonas sp. BF-R-01. The sequence continues at coordinate 4,844 of NZ_JAGYFX010000045.1, read as the reverse complement.
CTTGACCCTTCGCATCTTTCGTTGACCGGCCAGGTATTGACCAGCGGCCAGCCGTTGCTGATCGACGCCGCCGGCATTCTCGCGGCTCAGGCCGAAGACCGTTTTTACTGCGTGGGTGATCGTCCCGAATTCTGGATGGGCGCCCCGTTGAAAAATGCCTCGGACGAGGTGTTTGGCATGCTGGCGATGCAGGTCTACGACGTTTCTCGTACCTACAGCGCCGAGGACCGCGCGTTGTTTCTGGTGGTGGCCCGCCACGTGGCCATGGCGCTGGACCGGATTCTGCACCGCGAGGATCTGGAAGCGACGGTGATGCGTCGTACCCTGGAGCTCTCGGCGCTCAACGACGCCTTGAGGCAGGAAGTGGCAGAGCGAGAGCGCGCCGAACATCTGCAGAGCGCGCTGTTCCAGATCGCTGAACTCTCCAGTCGGCCTGGCGACATGGCTGAATTGTTTCAAACCTTGCATGGCATCGTCGGTGATCTGCTGTTCGCGCGGAACTTCTATATTGCGCTGTTCGACGACGCGACCACTGAAGTGACCTTTCCGTATTATGTCGATGAGCGGCAGACGGCCTGCCCAGCGGCCCGGCGAGGGCGCCGGGGCTTGACCGAGTACGTTATCCGTCAGCGTCGACCTTGCCTGATTGATGCCGACGAAGCTGAGCGATTGTCTGCGCACGGCGACATCGAACTGGCCGAAGCGTACTTCCGATCTTACTCCTGGCTGGGCATTCCATTGTTCGATGGCGATGTGGTGCGTGGCGTACTCGCGGTGCAAAGCTATACCTCGCAAGTGCGCTATACCCTGCGCGACCAGGAACTGCTGACGTTCGTGTCCCGGCACATCGATACAGCCTTGTCGCGCCGCACGGCCGCCGAAGCGATCCATGCCGCCAACCTCAAGCTGGAAGCCCGGGTGCAGAACCGCACCCGCGAGCTCGATCACGCCAATGCCAAGTTGCAACACGAAAACTCCCACGATGCGCTGACCGGGCTACCGAATCGTACCTACCTGCAACAGCGCCTCAATCTGGCCTGGTCGCAGTTCGGCAGCGAAGGCGGGCACCTGGCAGTGATGTTCATCGACCTCGACCGTTTCAAGATGGTCAATGACAGCCTCGGCCACCATTTTGGCGACCTGCTATTGATGCAGGCCGCCCACCGTTTGCGTGGTTGTCTGCGCGACAGCGACATGCTCGCGCGCCTGGGGGGCGATGAGTTTTCCGTGCTGGCTCCCGAGGCGCCGCTGGAGGTGGTAATCGACATCGCCGAACGGATTCTGGTGGCGTTCGACTTGCCGTTCCTGATCAATGGCTATGAAGTGTTTTCGTCCTGCAGTATCGGAATTGTCAGCGCCGACAGTCAGTTCCATCAGGAACCCGCCGACTTGCTGCGCGATGCCGATGCGGCGATGTACCGGGTCAAGAGCGCCGGGCGCGACAGCTACGCAGTGTTCAATCAGGAAGTGCGCCGTGAAGTCTCGGACCAGGTTGAGCGGGAAGGGGCCTTGCGCAACGCGCTCAAACGCACCGACGAACTGTTGCCGTATTTCCAGCCGATAGTCAGTGTCGAAAGCGGCGAACTGTTGGCCCTTGAAGCACTGATCCGCTGGCATCAGCCGGGCGGCCGGGTGATCGCGCCGGGCGAGTTTCTGCCGGATGTCGAGGGTCTGCGCCTGATTGGCCGACTGGACCTGTACATGCTGACCAGCATCGCCGCGATCCTCGCCCAACCCGAACACGCCAATTGGCCGGCGGTGCACGTCAATTGCTCCAGCTACAGCATGACGCGCCCGGACTTTGCCAATGATGTGCTTGCGCTGTTGGCGCGATACGGGGTCGAGCCCTCGCGGATCTGCCTGGAGTTGACCGAGGGTGCACTGGTGGCGGAGCCGGCGATTGCCCGGCTGACCATGCAGCAATTGGCCGACAACGGCATGTCGGTGGTGCTCGATGACTTCGGTGCCGGGTTTTCATCCCTGAGCTACGTGCATCAGTACCGCTTCAGCGGTTTGAAGATCGACAAATCGTTCATCCTCGAACTGACCACCAGCCCTCGCAGTCGCGCGATCGTCCGGGCGATTGTGCGGATGGCCGAATCGCTGGACCTCAGCGTTGTGGCCGAAGGTGTCGAGGATGAAGCGACGCTGGTCTTGCTACGCGAAATGGGCGCAGGGCAGGCTCAGGGTTATTACTTTGCGAAGCCGATGGGGTTGGAGGCGTTGTTGGCGAGTTCGTTGATGGTTCGTTAGGGGCTGGATCAGCCCTCAGAGGGCGTGATTGCGTCTTGAGCGGATTCAGCGGCCAGTTTCAATCGGTCAGCTTTGCTGATGTATTTAGACTTGTTTTGCGGTGCCAGTTTGGCACTGGCCTTTTTGGCGTGAGCCTTTAATAGCTGCTTTATTTTTTTCTGACGATTCATGTATTTCTACTCGGCTTGTGAATGCTTGAATGATGGCAGAGGTTTGCACACGAAGCCTAGGGGTGAGACACGGGCTTACACCGCAATCAAACCCAATCTGATGGTTTGCGGACGATCACATTTGCGCCAGACAAGCATACAAAACCTGCGACAGCGACGGTGTCGCGAGATCAATCGCAAGGGCGCGTTACTTGATCTGCACGATAACCGGACCTTCCGTTACGATCGGCGGGGACGCGTGGATACTTGATGCATTTTTCTTGATCCACTCGCTTGCGACTTTCAAGCTCGCATCGCTGCCGGCCTTGTCCGTGCAAACCGTTACCGACGTACCACCATCACCCGTATTCAGCAGCGTGTAGCTTACGAGGCCCGGCACTGTCCGCAGGGTCGCTTCAACGTCGGTCTTGCGCTCTTCCAAAAGCTCGAAAAGCTGTTTTGCTCCAGTACCCAAGTAGGTTCTTATCACCGCATACATAGTCGTCTCCTATGGGGCGCCGTCTTGATGCCTGTCCAGATTCGCTGATGGCCGCTATCTCTCAGGTTTCAATTCACCCCGATTAATTAAGCTTAGCCACACGCCGGCTACTGGCGAAGTGCAACGACCACCGGCCGCTTCTGGCTGATTGCTGCGCCGCGGTCAGGATATTTCCGTGAAACTCAATCGAGTCAATTGGCAGGTGCCCCATGATCACAGGGCGCTGGCATCGTTTTCGTGTTCGTCTGCAAATGTCATGAGCACCTCCAGATCGAGCACATCCAGTTTTATCTGGGCAATAAAAGCGGAGAAGGCCAGGTTGGCGGCGAGCAGACGTAAATCGCAGGCCCAGGCCGGTAGATGGGTGGGGCCCTGGAGCCAGCCAGATTCAAATAGAGGCGCCAGGCGTACGGTATCGGCCAGACTGAGGCGTCCGGCAAACAAATGACCCACCAGTTCCGGTCGATTGTCGCGGATCGCGATGCGCAACAGGGTATGGACGCCCAGCAATCCCGTCAGGTAAGCGGCATCCTTGGTAAACGCCGAGCCACCACGCAGGTCGGCGCCACGGAAGACCCGTTGGGTTGAGCGGAAGGACTCCTCTTGTGACTGGCCTGCGGCGAGAAACCCCTCGAATACCTGTATGAAATCGGCGCCGTCCAGCGCCTGCTGGACCGCAAGCACGCGCAGGGCCAGGCGGCGCAGGCGGTTGATGTCCATGCTGCCAGTGAACAGTTCTGCCAGGGTGGCAATGCCTTCCTGGGTTTGGGTCGTGCGTGGAGCCCCCAAACCCAGGCTTTTGAGGTTGGGCTGGAGCGCGCCATTTTGTGCGGTAGCAACATGCACGAAGGCCTCATGCTGCAATAACTGATTCTTGTCCAGTTCAGAGAACAGGGCACCGGTACGCAGGCGTATACGGCTTGCCCCGGCGATCGCCTTGGCAGCCAGCGTCGGGTCGAGCACGACCGTGACCCGGCCCTCGCCGAAGAAACGGTCCAGCTCCGGCTGCATCCAGGCGGCGAAGACCTCGGCCGGGATCTCAGCCTGAGTCGGTGGAATCCGGGCGCCACCCAATAGGGCGTCGGTGGTGGTGAGAAAAAAATTGGCCGCGTCCAGCATGCTGAGTTTCTGGCTCGGATAATAGAAATCCGGGCGTCGGTACAGCGCGGATGAGTATTGAGTGAAGGCGGGAGTGCCAATCGCCCCCAGCATGCGTCCGGCCGTGGCATAACTGCGCGCAGTCATGGCGAGATAGTGCCCGGCTGGGTGCCCCTGATCGCAGCGTCCTATAAAGGCTTCCAGAGCGGCGATGTCGGCGCTGTGGTCGCGGGGGCGCAATTCGACTCTGGGCAATTCGGCTTTCCCGTTACGCCAATGCGCCAGGAAAACGTCCTCGACGCCATCCGGCCAGGACAGGGCATTCAGTACGCGGATCTTGCGAGCCAGACCGGGTAGAGCGGCATCGAGTTCAGACAGGGGGGCGCTGCTCATGGAGTCACCCTTGAAAGACGAGGTTCATTCGAAAAAGCTTAGTCGTTCCGATGCGGTGCGTTGTAACCGATCAGGAGGCCCCCTGTTGTTCACGGGTGACTGAACCTTCCTGCTTCTTATATAAGACGATTATCGGGCCAGGGCTGACGGTGGCAGCCAGGGATCTTTGGTGTGGAAAAAGAATTTCCACTCAGGGGTTGACCACGTATTTTAATACTGTACTATTCGCCTCCCGCTAACGAGCAGTTCGCTGCTGGTTCTGGTTTAAGTTGTTGATTTAGTTAAGAAAAATCATCAACTTTTAAGGTTGCAGTTTGATGAAAGGCGCTGTAGAATGCGCGCCTCGGTTGAGACGAAAGATCTTAACCAACCGCTCTTTAACAACTGAATCAAGCAATTCGTGTGGGTGCTTGTGGAGTCAGACTGATAGTCAACAAGATTATCAGCATCAC
>NZ_JAGYFX010000044.1:0-51608 GCF_019946615.1 Pseudomonas sp. BF-R-01 | reverse complement strand
ACCCAACCCAACCCCACATCAAGCCATCAAAGCTCGAACCGCAGCTCCGGCCAGATCGGCGAAGTACCGCGCTTTTGCGACTCCAGAATGGCCCGGCACAACGAACACAGCCGCTGGTCCTGGAACACCCGTCGATCAACGCTCGACCAGCGCGGCTGCGCGGGCAGCAGACTTCCGCACAAGGTGCGATCGGCCGAGCCGCCCAGCTCCAGCTGACGGGTCACCAGATGTACCCGCACTTCCTGGCAGGCGAACAGATCCAGCTGTTCGTCAGGCTCGATCAGTTGATAGGCAAAAAGTGACCAGGCGGGACGCGGCATCGGGGGCTCCAAATCGGGGGCGCCACCTTAGCCGAAACACCGCCGCTAGAAAAGCGTCAAAGCAGCGGTTTCAGTGTCGGCCAGACATTTTCCAGCAACTTGTCCTGAGCGCCCGCAGCCGGGTGCAGGCCGTCTGACTGCATCAGCTCAGGATGCCCGCCCACGCCCTCGAGGAAAAACGGCACCAGCGGGATTTTTTTCTCGGCGGCGACGTTGCTGAAAGCCTCAGCGAAGACCTTGTTGTAGCGCGCACCGTAGTTGGGTGGCAATTGCATGCCGAGTAGCAGCACTTTGGCACCACTGGCCTTGGAGCTGTTGATCATCGCTGCAAGGTTTTGTTGCAATTGTGTTGGCAGCATTCCGCGCAGCCCGTCATTGCCGCCCAACTCGAGGATCACCAACTCCGGTTTATGCTCTGCAAGCAGCGCAGGCAGGCGCGCCCGGCCTCCGGCGCTGGTGTCGCCGCTGATGGACGCATTGACCACCTTATCGTCGAAACCTTCGCGCTTGAGCCGTTGCTCAAGCAGCGACACCCACCCCTCGCGGGTATCCAGTCCGAAACCGGCGCTGATACTATCGCCAACGATCAGGACAGTACCCGCCGCTGCGTTCTGGGCCATGCACATCAAGGCCAGGCCAGCACTCAAAAACCACACTCGCATCGGATTCTCCATGGGCGCAAGCATTCTCACCGCGAAGGACCTCAGCAAAGTGGTTCCCAGCGCGGAAGGTGATCTGACTATCCTGCACGAACTCAGCCTGGAACTGAACAAGGGCGACAGCCTGGCCATCGTTGGCGCGTCCGGCTCGGGAAAATCCACCCTCCTCGGCCTGCTCGCCGGCCTCGACTTGCCGAGCAGCGGTGAAGTCACCCTCGCAGGCCAGGGCCTGAGCAATCTCGATGAAGACCAACGCGCACGCATTCGCGCCGAACACGTCGGTTTTGTCTTTCAATCATTCCAGCTGCTCGACAGCCTCAACGCCCTGGAAAACGTCATGCTGCCGCTGGAGCTCGATGGCCGCAAAGACGCCCGTGAGCGCGCCACCGAATTGCTGCAACGGGTCGGTCTGGGCCAGCGCCTGACCCACTCGCCCCGCCAGCTCTCCGGTGGCGAGCAGCAGCGTGTGGCGATTGCCCGTGCGTTTGCCGCCGAGCCCGATGTGCTGTTCGCCGACGAACCCACCGGCAATCTCGACAGCCACACCGGTGAGCGTATCAGCGACCTGTTGTTCGAACTGAACAAGGAACGCGGCACGACCCTGGTGCTGGTGACCCACGATGAACGCCTGGCACATCGTTGCCGGCGCCTGATCCGCCTTGAAGCCGGCCTGCTGGTCGCCCCTCTGGAGCCTTGATGGCACGCCTGCCGCTGTTGCGCCTGTTCAGTCTCGCCATCCGCCAACTGCTGCGCGATGCCCGCGCCGGCGAGTTGCGGGTGTTGTTCTTCGCTTTGCTGGTGGCGGTGGCGGCGAGTACCGCCATCGGTTACTTCGGCGCCCGCCTGAATGGCGCCATGATGCTGCGCGCCACCGAGTTTCTCGGCGCCGACCTGCTGCTCGAAGGCAGTTCGCCGGCGCGACCCGAACAGATCAAAAGCGGCACGGATCTGGGCCTCGAACATGCGCAGGTGGTGGAGTTCTCCAGCGTAATCGCCACCGACAATGGCATTCAGCTGTCCAGCATCAAAGCCGCCGACGACGCCTATCCACTGCGCGGCGAGCTGAAAAGTGCCGCCGCGCCCTTCGCTGCGGAAGAATCCGGAGGCGGACCGAAACCCGGCGAAGCCTGGGTTGAAGCGCGACTGCTGACCGCGCTGGACTTGAAGATCGGCGACAGCATCGACGTCGGCATGCGCACCCTGAAACTGGCACGCGTCCTGACCTATGAACCGGATCGTGCCGGCAACTTCTACAGCCTGACGCCACGGGTGCTGATCAACCTCAGCGATCTCGCGGCGACCGGCGTGGTGCAGCCCGGCAGCCGCGTCAGCTACCGCGAACTCTGGCGCGGCAAGGCCGAAGCGCTGGAAACCTACCGTCAATTGATCAAACCCGGCCTCGCCGCCAATCAACGCATTCAAGACGCCCGCGATGGCAACCGGCAGATCGGCGGCGCACTGGGCAAAGCCGAGCGCTACTTGAACATGGCGAGTCTGGTCGCGGTGCTGTTGTCCGGCGTCGCGGTGGCGCTGTCGGCGACGCGCTTCGCCACCCGCCGCTTCGATGCCAGTGCACTTTTGCGCTGTCTCGGGCTGTCCCGTCGGGAAACCATGGTGCTGTTCAGTTTGCAGCTGACGGTTCTCGGACTGTTGGCCAGCATCAGCGGCGCCTTGCTCGGCTGGCTGGCGCAACTCGGGCTGTTCGCGCTGCTGCATGATTTGTTGCCGACCGATGTTCCACCGGGCGGCCTGCTTCCGGCCATCGCCGGGATCGGCACCGGACTGGTAGCGCTGGCCGGTTTTGCCTTGCCGCCACTGGCTGCATTGGGGCGGGTCCCGCCATTACGGGTATTGCGCCGCGACATGCTGCCGATTCCTTCCAGCACCTGGATGGTCTACGGCGCTGCACTGGGCGCTCTCGGGCTGATCATGTGGCGCCTGAGCCTGGATTTGGTACTGACCTTCGCCCTGCTCGGCGGCGGCGTGATCGCGGCGCTGGTGCTGGGCGGCCTGCTGTTGCTGCTACTGAAGAGCCTGCGCCGGATGCTCGCGCGCGCTTCGTTGCCGTGGCGTCTAGGCCTGGGTCAATTGCTGCGTCATCCACTGGCAGCAGCCGGCCAATCGCTGGCCTTCGGTCTGATCCTGCTGTCCATGGCGCTGATCGCTTTGCTGCGCGGCGAATTACTGGACACCTGGCAAAACCAGTTGCCGAAAAACGCGCCGAATTACTTCGCGCTGAACATCCTGCCGGCGGAAAAACAGGCATTCACCGATCGCCTGATCGAACTGTCGGCACAATCGGCGCCGTTGTACCCGGTGGTGCCGGGGCGATTGATCAGCATCAATGGCGAACCGGTGCAGGACATCGTCAGCAAGGACTCGGCCGGTGATCGGGCGATTCAGCGCGACCTCAGCCTCACCTGGGCGGCAGACCTGCCGGCCGGCAACAATCTCACCGCCGGCAACTGGTGGGGCGATCAGGCGCCGGACGACGTTCCCGGCGTGTCGGTGGAAGGCAAAGTCGCCGAGAGCCTGAAGCTCAAGCTCGGCGATCACTTGGTCTTTACTGTCGGCGGGGTCAATCGCGAAGCGAAGGTCACCAGCCTGCGGGAGATCAACTGGGACAACTTCCAGCCGAACTTCTTCATGATTTTCCAGCCCGGCACATTGAAGGATCTGCCAGCGACCTACCTGACCAGTTTCTATCTGGCGGCGGGCCACGACCAGCAGATCGTCGACCTGTCCCGCGCCTTCCCGGCGGTGACCATTCTGCAAGTCGAAGCCTTGCTGGCGCAGCTGCGCAGCATCCTCGCCCAGGTCACCCTGGCAGTGGAATACGTGCTGTTGTTTGTGTTGGCGGCGGGGATGGCGGTGTTGTTCTCGGGCCTGCAAGCCACGCTGGATGAACGCATTCGCCAAGGCGCATTGTTGCGGGCACTGGGAGCCGAGCGCCAGTTGCTGGTCAAGGCCCGACGGATCGAGTTCGGCCTGCTTGGCGCGGTCAGCGGGTTGCTGGCGGCACTGGGCTCGGAGCTGGTAAGCCTGGTGCTCTACCGTTACGCCTTCGACTTGCCGTGGCACCCGCATCCGTGGCTGTTGGTGTTGCCACTGATCGGCGCCTTGCTGATCGGCGGTGCCGGCGTGTTTGGCACCCGACGTGCCTTGAACGCCAGCCCCCTGACAGTCTTGCGCGAGGGTTGATAGACTCAACTCTTCTCAACCACAAGAAGTTGCCATGAGCCGTTATCGCCCTCCCCGCACCGCTGGCACCGCGCTGATCACCCCTGAAGGTGAAGCGCGGATGCGGGCCGAGTTCCATGAGCTCTGGCATGTGCGCCGACCGCAGGTCACGCAATCGGTCAGCGAGGCCGCGGCGCAGGGTGATCGCTCCGAGAACGCCGAATACACCTACGGCAAAAAGATGCTGCGCGAAATCGACAGTCGCGTGCGCTTTCTCACCAAGCGCCTGGAAGCGCTCAAGGTGGTCAGCGAAAAACCCAGCGATCCGAACAAAGTCTACTTCGGGGCCTGGGTCACCATCGAAGACGAGGACGGCAAAGAGTCGCGCTACCGCATCGTCGGGCCGGATGAGCTGGACTTGAAACTGGGCCTGATCAGCATCGACTCACCGCTGGCACGCGCCCTGATCGGCAAGGCACTGGACGCCGAAGTTCGGGTCCAGACGCCTACCGGCGAACAGTGCGTGTATATCGTGGCGATTGATTACCCATAAGCCTTAACGGCGGGTGATCAGCCCTTGCCGGGCGACGCGCGTTAGTTGCTTGATCATCTCTGGCGCGTCTTCAAGGGCGGGCGACTGAATCACCGCCAGGTCGAAACTGTCGCTGGCAAAACGCGCCAGTGACTCACCGTCTTCGACAAACTGGATCAGGAAAGCTGCGGGCCCACCGGTGCGACGTGGCCAACCATCGAGGTAACGCAGGAGCGTCGGCTGATGTTTGCCGCCAAGCAGGATTTTTGGATTGCGCTGGGTCAGATGTGCCGTGATCGGCGCGGGGCGTACAACGGGGTTTAGTGCATTCATCGTGTCGTGTCTCTGCCTCAAAAGTCTGCATGGCAGGTGAGAGGCAACACCGAACCAGCGCTTTAGCGGTATTTCGAAGCCTGTTTCAAGCTTCTATCGGCAACTGAATGAGTCACCTGGCGCCCCGCAAGTAGCTGTTTAAATCGGCGCATGGCAGCATCCTAGAGAAGCTGACCGGACAGTGTCAAGAATGACGCACAACAAAAAAGGCCCGCGCAATGCGGGCCTTTTCGTTGAGCCAGAGCGATCAACCAGCGATGGCGCGATCAACCGACAGCTTGCCGGCGCCTTCGAACAGCACCGCGATGCTGCCACCCAGCAGGGCCAGGGCGAATTCATAACCGTTGTTGGCCATGAACAGACCGTTGCTGATATGCACGCTGAAAATCGCGACCAGCGACAGGAACGTCAGGCCAAGTGCCGCCGGGCGGACCAGCAAGCCGATGATCAAGGCCAGACCGGCGAAGAACTCGGTACCACCGGCCAACGTGGCCATCAGGTAACCCGGTGCCAGGCCGATGCTTTCCATGTACTGCGCGGTGCCCGCCAGGCCGTAGCCGCCAAAAGCGCCGAAGAGTTTCTGCGAACCGTGGGCAGCGAAGATGATGCCGACGAAGATCCGCAGGACAGTCAGGCCGTAGCCAGCGCGGGTAAACAGTACCTTGTTGATCAGTGAGCTCATGCTGTGTCATCCATTGTGTGTTTGTGTGTTGGTTGGCCGCTATATTAATCAATAAATTAAATGCTAAAAGCGCAAATTTTTCGCCATAACAATCAGTTTATTCGATCACTTCCTTAAGGCTACTTTCTGCCCCTGGGGCTCCAACGACTCCCGCTCCCGATCGAACGCCAAGTAATACTTGTTCACGCTATTAACATAGCTGACAGGTCCCATTCCCACCTGCTCCATGGCGATGCGCTCGACCTGGAAGAACCATTGATTGGGATTCAAGCCTCGCCGACGCGCCTCGGCGCGCATGCCCTGAACCCGCTCCGGCCCGATGTTGTAAGCCGCCAGAACGAACGCCATGCGCTCACGCTCGTTGAGTTTGGGGCTGGCGAAAAACTTGCGGCGGATCATCGCCAGGTATTTGGCCCCGGCCTGCACATTGGCATCGAGGTCCTGAATGTTGTTGACCCCTACCCGCTGGGCCGCGGACGGAGTGATCTGCATCAGGCCAGTGGGGCCACCGCCGCTTCGTGCGCGGGGTTGCAACGCGGACTCCTTGAAGGCCAATGCCGCTAGATTCAACCAATCCATGCCTTGGGCATCGGCGTGTTTCTGCAATACCGGTCTGAGTTTTTCCAGGCGCTGGCGATCAGTCTTGGCCAGTGGGTAATGCACTTGATAGAGACGTCGATAGATGCGCAGGAACGCCGCGTCCTGATCCGAAGGCTTTTTGTACCCGATCAGGAAGCGATCGATGCTCGCCCGCAGCATCGAGGCATCGCGACGCACGAACCAGAATTCTTCCCCCGGCTCGCTGATCAGCACCTGCCGATCGAAACGCAACTTGGGCAGGATCTTGCCCCAGCGTTCGGCAATCGGCTGCTCGACGATGGTCAGGTGAAAAATCCCGCCCTGAACCATTTCCAGCACGTCTTCGACCGCCAGGCTCGGATCGACCCACTCGATCTTCACCGGTGCCAGCTTGTGCAAGGCAAGCTTTTGATTGATCTGACTGATCGCCTCCCCGGCGGCGCTGCCGGTGGGTAGTGCCAGGGTTTTACCGGACAGTTGTTCGAGGCGGGTGTAGCGTTTCTCGCCCTTGATTCCGACCAGGACCAGAGGAATGTCGCTGGAAATCGGTTCGCTGGTGCTGACGGCGTAGCCCGGTTGCAGATCGAGCAACTCACCCGGTGCAACCAGATCCCCCTCCCCGCGCTGCAACGCGCCGAGCAGTTGATCCTTGGCTTTGGGAATGATCTTGAGCGTCACTTCCTGACCGTCACGGGCATGACCATTGAGGTATTGCTCGAAGGCACGCAAGCGATGGTATTCGACGCCGATGGCCTGGCCCTGGACTTCGCCGGAGCTGTTGCGGCTCTGGTTGACCAGCACCTTCAGCACACGGCTGCTGCGGATTTCCTGCAGGTCACGCACCTGGGCCGCCGGCACGGCTTGCAGCGGGCCGGCCAGCCGCGCAACCGCCGGCATCGGCAGCAGCAACGAACCACACAGCAGTAACAAAATCGAGGGACGTGTCATCCACTCTCCGGAAAGAATACTGGGCCAATTTCAAAAAAATGTTTGAAATCGAACGACAGAAACAGAGCGCCTTGAGCGCTGGCAAAGTGCGAAAGACTGGCACAGTGATGGCATGCTGACCACCCCAGCTTGTCTCGCGGCATCAAAAGACAGCTTTAACTCGTTGTAGTTCTTGGCTTTTCTTATAAATCTACAGCTCTGATATGCTTTCCGGCCTTTGGTCCGAGGTAGCACCATGCAACTCATCGATATCGGCGTCAACCTGACCAACCCCAGTTTTGCCGACAAACACCAGGCTGTACTCGACCGCGCCTATGCCGCCGGAGTCTGCCAATTGGTGCTCACCGGCACCAATGTCGAAGGCAGCGAACAGGCGCTGGAGCTGTGCCGGCAATTGGATGAAACGGCGCAACGGCTGTTCGCCACCGCCGGCATTCACCCTCACGCAGCCAGCGACTGGAACGCCGACAGCGCCCAGCGTCTGCGCAGTTTGCTCAAAGAGCCGAACGTAGTGGCGGTGGGTGAATGCGGGCTGGATTTCAATCGCGATTTCTCGCCGCGTCCGCAACAGGAAAAAGTCCTCGAAGAACACTTGGCGATGGCGGTCGATCTGCAACTGCCGGTGTTTCTCCACGAACGTGATGCCAGTCAGCGCTTGCTGGAAATCCTGCGCGATTACCGCGACCAATTGCCGGCCGCCGTGGTGCATTGCTTCACCGGCGAAAAGAAGGCGCTGTTCAGCTACCTCGACCTGGACTTGCACATCGGCATCACCGGCTGGATCTGCGACGAGCGTCGGGGCACGCATTTGCATCCGTTGGTGAAAGAAATCAAACGCGGGCGGTTGATGCTGGAGAGCGATGCACCGTATCTGCTGCCGCGCAGCTTGCGGCCAAAGCCGAAAAATGGTCGCAACGAACCGGCGTACCTGACTGAAGTGTTGCGGGAAGTGGCGTTGCATCGCGGGGAAAGCGAGGAAGAGCTGGCGGCCCACAGCACCGCCTGTGCGCGGGCCTTTTACGGACTGCCAGTGATCGACTGAAACGCAATCAACTGTAGGAGCGAGCCCGCTCGCGATGGACTAATGAACACCGTGTTTATCCAATAAACACGCGTTATCGTTGGCGACCATCGCGAGCAGGCTCGCTCCTACAATTAATGGCTGCGCATCATTTCCTTCGGCACATACTTGCCGATCTCGAACTTGCCGATCGCCGCGCGGTGCACTTCATCCGGGCCGTCGGCCAGGCGCAGCGTGCGTTGCATCGCATACATGTAGGCCAGCGGGAAATCGTTGGAAACCCCTGCCCCGCCATGGATCTGGATCGCCCGGTCGATAACGCGCAACGCCACGTTCGGTGCCACCACCTTGATCTGCGCGATTTCGCTTTTCGCCACTTTGTTGCCGACGGTGTCCATCATGTACGCCGCTTTCAAAGTCAGTAGGCGTGCCATGTCGATCTCCATCCGCGAGTCGGCGATTTTGTCGATGTTACCGCCCAGGCGCGCCAGGGGTTTGCCGAACGCAGTGCGATTCACCGAACGTTTGCACATCAGTTCCAGCGCACGCTCAGCCATGCCGATCGAACGCATGCAGTGGTGAATCCGGCCCGGGCCAAGGCGACCCTGGGCGATTTCGAAGCCGCGTCCTTCGCCCAACAGGACGTTTTCGTACGGCACCCGGACGTTTTCGAACAGCACTTCGGCATGGCCGTGAGGCGCGTCGTCGTAACCGAACACCGGCAGCGGACGAACGATCTTCACGCCCGGTGCATCCACCGGCACCAGAATCATCGAGTGCTGGGCGTGGCGGGGCGCATCAGGATTGCTCAGGCCCATGAAGATCAGAATCTTGCAGCGCGGATCGCAGGCACCCGAGGTCCACCACTTTTTGCCGTTGATCACCCACTCATCACCGTCACGCACGGCCCGGGCGGCCATGTTGGTGGCGTCGGACGAAGCCACATCCGGTTCGGTCATGGCGAACGCCGAGCGGATCTCACCGCGTAGCAGCGGTTCGAGCCAGCGTTGTTTCTGTTCTTCGTTGGCGTAGCGCACCAGCACTTCCATGTTGCCGGTGTCGGGCGCCGAGCAGTTGAATGGCTCAGGCCCCAGCAGCGAGCGGCCCATGATCTCTGCCAATGGCGCGTATTCGAGGTTGGTCAGGCCGGCGCCGAGTTCGGACTCAGGCAGAAACAAATTCCACAGGCCTTCAGCCTTGGCCTTGAGTTTCAGTTCTTCCATGATCGCAGTCGGCTGCCAGCGGTCGCCCTCGGCAACCTGGCGCTCGAACACGGCTTCGGCGGGATAAACGTAGGTGTCCATGAACGCGGTCACGCGCTCACGCAGTTCTTGCACCTTGGGCGAATAAGCGAAATCCATGAGCAGCTACCTTCTGGGGGGAGGTTGTTTAGGTCATGCAATCGATGCTAGAACAGCTACGAAAATTTACCTAGCCTATTCTCGGCGTGTATTAACATTCATCACCGATATATGATCGGCTGATTGAGAACCAACAATAAGAGTGCAGCGCAATGAATCTGAGCAAGGTCGACCTCAACCTTTTCATCGTCTTCGACGCGATCTACACCGAAGCCAACCTGACCCGCGCCGGACAGATTGTCGGCATTACTCAACCGGCTGTTTCGAACGCTCTGGCCCGCCTGCGCGAGACGTTCAACGATCCTTTGTTCGTGCGTACGGCCCAAGGCATGGTGCCAACGCCGATGGCGCAAAACATCATCGGCCCGGTGCGCAACGCCCTCTCGCTGCTGCGGGTGTCGGTGCAGGAAAGCCGCATCTTCAACCCGTTGCAGGCGGTCAAGACGTACCGCATCAGCATGACCGACCTCACCGAAGCGGTGATCCTGCCGCCACTGTTCCAGCGCCTGCGCCGCCTGGCGCCAACGGTGATCATCGAAAGCTTTCTGTCCAAGCGCCGCGAGACCACCAAGGAACTGGCGGCCGGGCGACTCGACTTTGCGGTGGACGCGCCGCTCAACACCGACCCGCAAGTGCGTCACGTCAAGTTGATGGAAGACCGTTACGTGTGCGCCATGCGCAAGGGCCATCCGCTGGCGACCAAGGAGAAATTCACCCTCGATGACTATCTGTCACTGACGCACATCCATATTTCCAGCCGCCGCAGTGGTCTGGGCCATGTCGACCTGGCTCTGGGCAAGATGGGCATCCAGCGCAAGATTGCCCTGCGCTCCCAGCATTACTTGATGGCATCGCAGGTATTGCAGCAGACCGACATGGTCATGACCGTGCCGGAGCGCTTCGCCCGCCGCCATGATTTGTATTCGGTGAACCTGCCGGTCAACGATGTGCCGCCGGTGGAAACTCACCTTTACTGGCACGAAAGCACCGACCAGGACCCGGCCAACCGCTGGATGCGCGAGCAGATGATCGAGTTGTGCCAGCAGGTGACGGCGCATGAGAAGAAGCTCGATAAGGTGTAGGGCATTACACCGGGTTATCGTTCTTCGCGGGCAAGCCTCGCTCCTACAGGATTTACACAGTACCTGTAGGAGCGAGCGGTGCGGCGATCCGACTTGCCCGCGAAGAGGCCCGCAATGACGATGAAAAACCCCGCCCCTTGACGTAAACGTCAACCTGCCATTAGCTTAGCGCCATGACCTTTTTTTGAGCGCTTCCATGAGCAGCCAGACCTATAGCATTTCCGACCTCGCCCGCGAGCTCGACATCACCACGCGGGCCATTCGCTTCTATGAAGAGCAAGGCCTGCTCAGCCCCGAGCGACGCGGCCAGGAGCGCATCTATTCGCCCCGTGACAAGGTCAGCCTGAAACTGATCCTGCGGGGCAAGCGCATTGGCTTCTCACTCGCCGAATGCCGCGAGCTGATCGAACTCTACGACCCCACCGGCGGTAATCAGAAACAGCTGCAAACCATGCTGAGCAAAATCGCCGAGCGCCGCGAACAGTTGGAGCAGCAGATGCTCGACATCGAGCAGATGAAGCTGGAACTGGACACCGCACAGGAGCGCTGCACCCAGGCGCTGGAACTAACGATGAAAAGCCAGCCGGTGGTTCAATAGGTTTACACCGTCCCCTGTAGGAGCGAGCCTGCTCGCGATGAGGGCGTGACATTCAATATGGATGTTGACTGATCGTCCGCCATCGCGAGCAGGCTCACTCCTACAGGGTTCCATGAACATTCAGACAGACAGCACAGGTCGATTCCCATGTCCCTTCCTTCCCACGTACGCCTGGTCGAAGTCGGCCCTCGCGACGGTCTGCAAAACGAAGCTCAACCGATCAGCGTTGCCGATAAGGTGCAACTGGTCGATGCACTTACGGCCGCGGGCCTCGGCTATATAGAAGTCGGCAGTTTCGTTTCGCCCAAATGGGTGCCGCAGATGGCCGGATCCGCCGAAGTCTTCGCGCAAATCCAGCGCAAACCGGGCGTGACCTATGGCGCCCTCGCCCCCAACCTGCGCGGCTTCGAAGATGCGATCGCCGCCGGGGTCAAGGAAGTCGCAGTGTTCGCCGCAGCGTCCGAAGCGTTTTCCCAGCGCAACATCAATTGCTCGATCAGCGAAAGTCTCGAGCGTTTTGCGCCGATCATGGAAGCCGCCAGGCAGCACGGCGTTACCGTGCGCGGTTACGTGTCCTGCGTGCTGGGCTGTCCTTATGAAGGTCACGTCAAACCCGAACAAGTTGCCCTGGTCGCCCGCGAGCTCTA
Source organism: Pseudomonas sp. BF-R-01 (assembly GCF_019946615.1). Classification (NCBI taxonomy): domain Bacteria; kingdom Pseudomonadati; phylum Pseudomonadota; class Gammaproteobacteria; order Pseudomonadales; family Pseudomonadaceae; genus Pseudomonas; species Pseudomonas sp. BF-R-01. Next base: position 39,666 of record NZ_JAGYFX010000044.1, on the reverse strand, counting down.
TGCCATGGGCTGCTACGAAGTATCGCTGGGGGACACCATCGGCACCGGCACGGCGGGCGCGACGCGCAAGATGTTCGAAGTGGTTTCGGCCGACGTGCCGCGGGAGAAACTGGCCGGGCACTTCCACGATACCTACGGCCAGGCCATGGCCAACATCTATGCCAGCCTGCTCGAAGGCATCTCGGTGTTTGACAGCTCCATCGCCGGCCTCGGCGGCTGCCCCTACGCCAAAGGCGCCAGCGGTAACGTCGCCACCGAAGACGTGGTTTACCTGCTCAATGGCCTCGGCATCGAAACAGGTATCGACCTGGACGCCTTGATTCTCGCCGGTCAGCAGATTTGCACGGTGCTGGGGCGCCCAACCGGTTCGCGCGTGGCCAAGGCTCGCAGCGCGCAATAAGTGCGCTGATGTGTCCAGGTGTTACCGCTGCGTCTGGAACGTGGGGGATAAGCGAGTAACACGGAAACAAATTGTAGGGGTTTACCTGAGCGAAAAATCCTACAAAAACTCAAGCCATTGATTTTAAAGTGTTTTTAAAAGTTGGCACGGCTTCTGCTATCTCTATGGCATAACAAGAATAAAAAGCAGCAAACCAATAAAAATAAGACGTAACGACTCTGACATAACAAGAACAACACGGCAGAGACGCAGCTAACAGATTTTTTTGGAGAAGGTGTGCTTTTCAGGGTGCTTTTCGGAGTAACCCGCAACCGGGCAGAGAACAATAAAACTACCTTCAGGTAGCTCCCGAACTGGTTGGATCGCTTAGCGAAAAAGTAGATCAGCGCTCAAAAAAATACGTTTGCTCTTGATCCCGGATGGGGATCGACAAAAACAGCGGTAAAGGGTCACGGTTGCCAAAAACAAAAACAGACCGCCCCTCAATAATAAAAAAAGAGCATGCGCAACGAAAAATTAAAGGGGAGCTTCGGCTCCCCTTTGTGCTTTCTGCGATTCAGGTTTTCACCATCGCCCCTGTGGGAGCCAGCCTGCTGGCGATTGCGGTGGTTCAGACATAGGTATGTTGACTGACACTCCGCTATCGCCAGCAGGCTGGCTCCCACAAGGGGAAATTTGTCACGCCTTGTTGATGCGCAATTCCTCGATGCTGATCTCGCGCATCCGGAATTTCTGGATCTTGCCGGTCACCGTCATCGGAAACTCTTCCACAAACTTGAAGTAGCGCGGTGTCTTGAAGTGCGCGATGCGCTCCTTGCACCAGGTTTGCAGCTCTTGCTCGGTGGCACTGTGACCGGGGTGGAATTTGATCCAGGCGACGATCTCTTCGCCATAACGCGAACACGGGATGCCGATCACTTGCACGTCCGCCACGGCCGGGTGAGTGAAAAAGAATTCTTCCAGCTCCCGCGGGTAAATATTCTCACCACCACGGATGATCATGTCCTTGTTGCGTCCGGCAATGCACACGTAGCCTTCATCATTCATGCTCGCCAGATCACCGGTGTGCATCCAGCCGGCCTGATCGATGGCTTCGGCGGTGCCTTGCGGGTTGTTCCAGTAGCCGAGCATCACGCTGTAGCCACGGGTGCAGAGTTCGCCGATGGTGCCGCGAGGTACCAGGTTGCCCGCCTCGTCGATGATTTTGCTTTCAAGCTGCGGTTGGGTGCGACCGACCGTGGTGACGCGCAATTCCAGTTCGTCTGAAGGACCGGTCTGCAACGACACCGGACTTGTTTCCGTCATGCCGTAGGCAATCTGCACTTCGTTCATGTGCATTTCGCTGATCACCCGACGCATCACTTCGATCGGACAGGTCGCGCCGGCCATGATCCCGGTACGCAGGCTCGACAGATCGAATTGCGCACGTTGCGGCTGATCGAGCATGGCGATGAACATGGTCGGCACGCCATACAGTGCGGTGGCCTTTTCTTCGGCGACGGTGGTCAGGGTCAGCAGCGGATCGAAGGCATCGTTGGGGTAAATCATGGTGCTGCCGTGGGTGATGCAGCCAAGGTTGCCCATGACCATGCCGAAGCAGTGATACAGCGGCACCGGGATCACCAGCCGATCATTGGCGGTCAGGCCGAGGCTTTCGCCCACCATGTAACCGTTGTTGAGAATGTTGTAGTGGCTGAGGGTCGCGCCCTTCGGAAAACCGGTGGTGCCGGAGGTGTACTGGATGTTCACGGCCTGGTCGAAATGCAGGCTGTCGCCCCGCTCGCGTAACTGCTCGCTGGATACACCCGCTGCGAGATCGCTCAGTTGCGACCACGGCAGAAAACCTGATGGCGGCTGCGCATCCAGGCTGATCACGCCGCGCAAGTCCGGCAGACGCTCGCTCTGCAACTGGCCGATGGATTGTTCTGCCAGCTCGGGCACCAGGCCTTGCAACATGCCGTGGTAGTTGGAGGTCTTGAACGCGCCCGCACAGACCAGCCATTTGCAGCCTGACTGCTTCAACACGTATTCGAGTTCCGAGCTGCGATACGCCGGATTGATGTTGACCAGGATCACGCCGATCTTCGCGCTGGCGAACTGGCTGATGCACCACTGCGCACAATTCGGCGCCCAGATGCCGAGGCGATCACCGGTCTGCAACCCCAGCGCGAGCAGCGCCCGGGCATGAAGGTCCACGGCGTCGGACAGTTGCTGCCAGGTGTAGCGCAACTGTTGATGGCGCACGACCAGCGCCTCGCCCGTCGGATACTGCGCGACGGTGTTATCAAATGCCTGACCGATGGTCATCGCCAGCAAGGCTTTGTCCTGAGAACCACGGGTATAGCTGCGCTGCGGGCTTGCACTGGGTTGATCCATGACGACCCCTATTGTCTTTATTAATGGGCTACCAACGGATACCTGCAGGAGCGATGCTTGCTCGCGAAGAGGCCTCTACATTCAACATTTATGTCGACTGATCTGACGCTTTCGCGAGCAAGCATCGCTCCTACAAGTTGGGTCCGCTTTCTATCTTGAACTGGCTCTACTCTCGCTCAAGTTGACGTTAACGTAAAGGGTGATTGACAGCCTTTCGTCACAGGCTTACGTTAACGTAAAGGTGAGAGCCAAATCACGACCCTCCCCGCCCTACAAAAAAGCCAAAAGGTGACCCATGAGCTATCCATCCCTGAACTTTGCCCTCGGTGAAACCATCGACATGCTGCGCGATCAGGTCCAGTCCTTCGTCGCCAAAGAGATCGCCCCGCGCGCCGCTCAGATCGACATCGACAACCTGTTCCCCGCCGACCTGTGGCGCAAGTTCGGCGACATGGGCCTGCTCGGCATTACCGTCCCGGAAGAATACGGCGGTGCTGGCCTGGGTTACCTGGCGCACGTGGTGGCCATGGAAGAAATCAGCCGCGGTTCGGCGTCGGTCGCCCTGTCCTACGGCGCGCACTCCAACCTTTGCGTGAACCAGATCAACCGCAACGGCAATCACGAACAGAAAAGCAAATACCTGCCGAAGCTGATCAGCGGCGAGCACATCGGCGCCCTGGCCATGAGTGAACCGAATGCCGGTTCCGACGTGGTCTCGATGAAATTGCGCGCCGACAAACGTGGTGATCACTACGTGCTCAACGGCAGCAAAACCTGGATCACCAACGGCCCCGACGCCAACACCTACGTGATCTACGCCAAGACCGACCTGGAAAAAGGCCCGCACGGCATCACCGCGTTCATCGTCGAGCGCGACTGGAAAGGCTTCAGCCGCAGCAACAAGTTCGACAAGCTCGGCATGCGCGGCTCCAACACCTGCGAGCTGTTCTTCGATGACGTCGAAGTGCCGGAAGAAAACATCCTCGGCGTGCTCAACGGCGGCGTGAAAGTGCTGATGAGCGGCCTCGACTACGAACGTGTCGTCCTGTCCGGCGGCCCGACCGGGATCATGCAGGCGTGCATGGACCTGATCGTGCCGTACATCCACGACCGCAAGCAGTTCGGGCAAAGCATCGGCGAATTCCAGCTGATCCAGGGCAAAGTCGCCGACATGTACACCCAACTCAACGCCAGCCGCGCCTACCTTTATGCGGTGGCCCAGGCCTGCGAGCGCGGCGAAACCACACGCAAGGACGCTGCCGGCGTGATCCTCTACAGCGCCGAGCGCGCCACGCAAATGGCCCTCGACGCGATCCAGATTCTCGGCGGCAACGGTTACATCAATGAATTCCCGGCCGGTCGTCTGCTGCGTGACGCCAAGCTGTACGAAATCGGCGCCGGCACCAGTGAGATCCGTCGCATGCTGATCGGTCGCGAACTGTTCAACGAAACCCGCTAAACGGAGCTGTCCATGGCTATCCTGCATACCCAGCTCAACCCCCGTTCCGCGGAGTTTGCCGCGAACAGCGCGGCGATGCTCACCCAGGTCGACGCCTTGCACACCCTGCTCGCGCAAGTGCAGCAAGGTGGCGGTCCGAAAGCGCAAGAACGCCACACTTCGCGGGGCAAATTGCTGCCCCGCGAGCGGATCAATCGCCTGCTCGATCCGGGCTCGCCGTTTCTCGAAATCAGCCAATTGGCGGCCTACGAGGTGTATGGCGAAGACGTGCCGGCCGCGGGCGTGATTGCCGGGATCGGTCGAGTGGAAGGCGTCGAGTGCATGATCGTGGCCAACGATGCCACGGTGAAAGGCGGCTCGTATTACCCGCTGACCGTAAAAAAACACCTGCGCGCCCAGACCATCGCTCAGCAGAACCGCTTGCCGTGCATTTATCTGGTGGACTCCGGCGGCGCCAACCTGCCGCGTCAGGATGAAGTGTTCCCGGACCGCGAGCACTTCGGGCGGATCTTTTTCAACCAGGCCAACATGAGCGCCATGGGTATTCCGCAAATCGCGGTGGTCATGGGCTCGTGCACTGCCGGCGGCGCTTACGTGCCGGCGATGGCCGACGAAGCGATCATGGTTCGCGAGCAGGCAACTATTTTCCTCGCCGGCCCACCGCTGGTGAAAGCCGCGACCGGTGAAGTGGTCAGCGCCGAAGATCTGGGCGGTGCCGATGTGCACTGCAAGATTTCCGGGGTTGCCGACCATTATGCCGAGAGCGATGAACACGCCTTGGCCATTGCCCGACGCAGCATCGCCAACCTTAACTGGCGCAAGCTCGGCGAACTGCAACAACGCACGCCCATCGCCCCGCTCTACAGCAGCGACGAGTTGTATGGCGTGGTGTCGGCCGACGCCAAGCAGCCGTTCGATGTGCGCGAAGTGATCGCGCGGCTGGTGGACGGTTCGGTGTTCGACGAATTCAAGGCGCTGTTCGGGACCACGCTGGTGTGCGGTTTTGCTCACTTGCACGGTTACCCGATCGCGATCCTCGCCAACAACGGCATCCTCTTCGCCGAGGCCGCGCAGAAAGGCGCGCACTTCATCGAACTGGCCTGCCAACGCGGCATTCCGTTGCTGTTCCTGCAAAACATCACCGGCTTCATGGTCGGCCAGAAATACGAGGCCGGCGGCATCGCCAAGCACGGCGCAAAACTGGTGACCGCCGTGGCGTGCGCCAAGGTGCCGAAATTCACCGTGATCATTGGTGGCAGCTTCGGCGCCGGTAACTACGGCATGTGCGGGCGGGCCTACGATCCACGTTTCCTGTGGATGTGGCCGAATGCACGCATCGGCGTGATGGGCGCCGAGCAAGCGGCGGGCGTGTTGGTGCAGGTCAAGCGCGAGCAGGCCGAGCGCGGTGGCCATGGTTTCAGCGCCGAGCAGGAAGCCGAAATCAAGCAACCGATCCTCGATCAATACGAAGAACAGGGCCACCCTTACTACTCCAGCGCACGGCTGTGGGACGACGGCGTCATTGACCCGGCGCAGACCCGCGACGTGCTGGCCCTGGCCTTGTCCGCGTCGCTGAACGCGCCAATCGAACCGAGCCGCTTCGGCGTGTTCCGGATGTGATTTGATCCTGTAGGAGCGAGCGGGCGGCGATCCGACTTGCCCGCGAAAGCGGTTTGTCTGTCACATCGATGTTGGATGTACCGACGCCTTCGCGGGCAAGCCTCGCTCCTACAAGTACCGTGGAGACGGATGAACATGAGCGACTTCAACACCCTCGAACTGCAGACCGACCCTCGTGGTTTCGCGACCCTGTGGCTCAGCCGGGAAGAAAAGAACAACGCGTTCAACGCCGAGATGATCCGTGAGCTGATCCTCGCGCTGGACAAGGTCTCGACCGACGCCAGCCTGCGCTTTTTGCTGGTGCGCGGACGTGGCAAGCATTTCAGCGCCGGCGCCGACCTGGCGTGGATGCAGCAATCGGCCGAGCTCGATTACCACACCAATCTCGACGACGCCCGAGAACTGGCGGAGTTGATGTACAACCTGGCCAAGCTGAAAGTTCCGACGCTGGCCGTGGTTCAAGGCGCGGCTTTCGGCGGCGCGCTGGGCCTGATCAGTTGCTGCGACATGGCCATCGGCGCCGACGACGCTCAGTTCTGCCTGTCGGAAGTACGCATCGGCCTGGCACCGGCGGTGATCAGCCCGTTCGTGGTGCAAGCCATCGGCGAACGCGCGGCACGCCGTTATGCGCTGACCGCCGAGCGATTCGGTGGGCAACGCGCTCGGGAAATCGGCTTGTTGTCGGAGAGTTATCCGGGCAATGAGCTGGAGCAGAAAGTCGAGCAATGGATCGACAACCTGCTGCTCAACAGCCCCGCAGCCATGCGCGTCAGCAAGGATTTGCTGCGTGAAGTCGGCAACGGCGCGCTGACCCCGGCGCTGCGTCGCTACACCGAAAATGCCATCGCGCGTATCCGCGTCAGCCCCGAAGGCCAGGAAGGCCTGCGCGCCTTTCTGCAAAAACGTCCGCCGAGCTGGCAGGCCGAAACCACCCCCAAGGAGCCGCGTTGATGAGCGCACCTGTCATTACCTCTCTGCTGGTGGCCAACCGTGGCGAAATCGCGTGCCGGGTCATGCGCACCGCCAAGGCCCTGGGCCTGACCACCGTCGCCGTGCACAGCGCCACCGACCGCGAAGCGCGGCACAGCCGCGAAGCGGACATTCGCGTTGACCTCGGTGGCAGCAAAGCCGCCGACAGCTACCTGCAAATCGACAAACTGATCGCCGCCGCCAAGGCCTGCGGCGCGCAGGCGATCCATCCGGGTTATGGTTTTCTGTCCGAGAATGCCGGGTTCGCCCGCGCCATCGAACAAGCAGGCCTGATCTTCCTCGGTCCGCCCGCCTCGGCCATCGATGCCATGGGCAGCAAATCCGCCGCCAAAGCCTTGATGGAAACCGCTGGCGTGCCACTGGTGCCCGGTTATCACGGCGAAGCTCAAGACCTCGACACCTTCCGCGACGCTTGCGAACGCATCGGTTATCCGGTGCTGCTCAAGGCGACGGCGGGCGGTGGCGGCAAAGGCATGAAAGTGGTCGAGGACGTCAGCCAGCTGGCCGAAGCCCTCGCCTCGGCCCAGCGTGAAGCGCAATCCTCGTTCGGCGATTCGCGGATGCTGGTCGAAAAATATCTGCTGAAGCCGCGCCACGTGGAAATCCAGGTTTTCGCCGACCAGCACGGCAATTGCCTGTACCTCAACGAACGTGACTGCTCGATTCAGCGTCGGCACCAGAAAGTCGTCGAAGAAGCGCCCGCACCAGGCTTGAGCCCGGAACTGCGTCGCGCCATGGGCGAAGCGGCCGTGCGTTCGGCGCAGGCCATCGGTTATGTCGGCGCCGGCACCGTGGAGTTCTTGCTGGATGCGCGCGGCGAGTTCTTCTTCATGGAGATGAACACGCGCCTGCAAGTCGAACACCCGGTCACCGAAGCCATCACCGGCCTTGATCTGGTGGCCTGGCAGATTCGCGTGGCACGCGGTGAAGCGCTGCCGATGACTCAGGATCAAGTGCCCCTGATCGGCCATGCGATCGAAGTGCGGCTGTACGCCGAAGACCCGGGCAATGATTTCCTGCCGGCTACCGGGCGCCTGGAGTTGTACCGTGAATCGGCCGAAGGTCCGGGACGTCGGGTAGACAGCGGCGTGGAAGAAGGCGACGAGATTTCGCCGTTCTATGACCCAATGCTCGGCAAGCTGATTGCCTGGGGCGAGGACCGCGAACAGGCGCGCCTGCGCTTGCTGAGCATGCTCGATGAGTTCGCGATTGGCGGTCTCAAGACCAACATCAACTTCTTGCGTCGAATCGTTGGTCATCCGGCGTTTGCGGCGGCTGAGCTGGATACCGGGTTCATTCCGCGTTACCAGGAGCAACTGCTGCCAGAGCCCTCGCCGCTCAGTGATGAGTTCTGGCAAGCCGCGGCGCAGGCGTTTTCCCAAAGCCAACCGGACACGACCCGCGCTGATGACCTGAGTTCGCCTTGGGGTATCGGCACTGGGTTCCGTGCCGGATTGCCGACAGAAATCACCCTGCATTTGAGCTGCGAAGGTCAGGACCGTGCGCTGACGTTGGGCGCTACCCGATCGGCGCAACTCGCGGGCGAGCAACTGCTGACCGAACACAATGGCGTGCGCCGCCAGCATCGGGCAATCCGTCGCGGCGGCGTTGTGTATCTGCAATGGGATGGTGAATTGCGCCGCATCGAGTCCTACGACCCGATCAGCGCCGTCGAAGCCAGTCACAGCCATCATGGTGGGCTCACTGCGCCCATGAACGGCAGCATCGTGCGAGTGCTGGTGGAGGCCGGGCAAACGGTCGAAGCCGGGGCGCAACTGGTGGTGCTGGAGGCGATGAAGATGGAGCACAGCATTCGTGCACCACACGCTGGGGTGATCAAGGCGCTGTATTGCCAGGAAGGCGAGATGGTCAGCGAAGGCAGTGCATTGGTCGAGCTGGAAGAAGCCTGAAATGCGGATCGGTCCTACGCCTTGCGAGGACCGATCTGATCAGAACCTGGCCGTTGCCTGAACCACTACGCCGATGATTCGGCAGGCCTCGGTGTAAAGGGCTTTCGGATACGTCGGATTGAGCGGGACCAGGTAACGCTGCCCGCCCTCTTCGATCAGTTTGCGAAACGTCGCTTCAGTGCTGTCCGGCCATTGGGCGATCACCAGTTTCCCGGGCTCCGGCACAATGGCCGGGTCCACCAGGATCATCATGCCCTCGGCGATACTGACGCCGCTCGGTGCAGTCATCGCATCGCCCACCACGGTCAACCAAAACGCCGCGCCCTGAGCGTGGTAGTCAGTCAGTTCGAATCGCGCCGTGTCATAGACCGTCGGCTCACCGTCACGCACCTCGCAGGATTCGCGCCAGTCACTGACCGGGTAACGGAAGTACGGGTTGTACTTGCGCACCAGATCCTGGCTTTCCTCCTTCGCAATGTCCGGCTCGCGGATCACCAGCGCCACCTCGAGAAACTCCATGCCCAGTGCGTGCAGCACACGGTTCATGTCATCGATGCCCGGTTGGCGACGTTTGTTCAGCCAATGGCCGACGCCGCCCTGGGACATCCCCAGGCGGTCGGCGAGTATTTCCTGAGTGACTTTGAGTTCACTCATCTTGGCCTTGACCAATTCAATCCATTTATCCATGTGCGGCACGATACGTGGGCGCCTCCGGCCAGCAAAACACAACTTGTAGTATTTAAATTCTCGTCACAAATACAGTTCGTACTACGATTGGATCACGGATTTGAATCTAACACGGAGCTTTGCCATCGCCATGACCATCCCCAGCAATGACTTGCCAGACATGCAGATCGACACCTCCCTCACCTCGCCAAAAGGCTCGGCCGCCGCGCAGCGCGCCCTGGACTATTACTTGAAACCAGCTGTGTCCGAAGTGGTGGAAGAGGAGCGTTTTTTTGATGTGAACCGCAATGTCAGCTGCGAGGAAGCACTGGTGCGAGCTTCAGACCTGTTGCGCTGCGCCGCCGCCACGGCGTACGAGTCGGCGAACAATCTGCAGGGCGTGCACCGGGACCTGGCGTTTTCGACGGTGCATATGATCGATATGGCCAAGGCGTTGCTGGACCGATCCCTCGACGGGGATCATCACGCATAAGGCAGGCAGGTATATTTCGCGGGGCGCGGGAAAGAATTTTCCAATCGCGCAGATAAAATCGTTTGACTTGCAAACGAGAATGATTATTATTGCATGCAGCTGGTCGCGAGATCAGTCGATTGTCCAAGTGACCTTAGGTCGGTCTCCTGGACTATCTCCTCATCAGGCTAATCACGGTTTTTGACCCGGCTTTTTGCCGGGTCTTTTTTTTGCCAGTTATTCTGGCTTTACCTTCAGGCTAATGAAGTCTTTGGGTGCTGCAAATTCGATGGCGCGGATAATATCAAAAGAATATCTGTTGGCAAGAGAAGCCCGGCAACATTGGGCCAAACTAATGGAAAATAGCACTTGAGAATCAATCGCACAGTCTCTAAGCTGCGACGGCGTCAAGGAGGACGCCCCCCTTTTACCCCCGCAATTTCCCCCGGTTTTTCCCTTCCCAGCGTGTAAAGTATCAGCCATAAAAATCATATTCAGGAATCGACTATGACCGTGGCTAGATCTTCTTTCGACATCAGCGCCAACTTCGACAGCGGCAACATTGAAGTGCTGGACATCAGCAATCCGTTGCAAGCCCTGCTGGCCATCAAGCCAGACACCCGCAGCCAGCATTTTCAGTGGTTTCACTTCAAGGCCAGCGGTTTGCACGTCGGACAGGAACACTGGTTTCGTCTGAACAATGCCAGCAAATCCTCGTACAACAAAGCCTGGGACGGCTATCAGGCAGTGGCGTCCTACGACCACGTCAACTGGTTCCGGGTGCCGACCATCTTCGAAGGCGACTGCCTGCGTTTCAGCCTCGAAGCCACGGCCACCCACGCCTGGTTTGCCTACTTCGAACCCTACAGCCGTGGTCGCCATGACTGGTTGATCGAACAGGCGCTGACCAAGGCCGGCACTGAACTGCTGGCCACCGGCAAGAGTGTCGAAGGTCGTGACATTCAGTTGCTGCGCAAAGGCCCCGGCGCCGAAGGCCGGCGCAAGGTCTGGATGATTGCCCAGCAACACCCCGGCGAACACATGGCCGAGTGGTTCATGGAAGGTGTGATCGAACGCCTGGAAAGACACGACGATCCAGTGCTGAACAAACTGCTGGCCAGCGCCGACCTGTACCTGGTGCCGAACATGAACCCGGACGGTGCCTTTCACGGTCACCTGCGCACCAACGCCATGGGCCAGGACCTCAACCGCGCCTGGCAGAGCGCCAGTCAGGAGATCAGTCCGGAAGTGCTGTTCGCTCAGCAACAGATGGAAAAGTACGGCGTCGACCTGTTCCTCGACATCCATGGCGATGAAGAAATCCCCTACGTGTTCACTGCCGGCTGCGAAGGCAACCCAGGCTACACGCCGCGGATCGAAAAACTCGAAGAGCATTTCCGCAGTCATCTGAAACACCTGACCAAGGACTTCCAGACCAAGCACGGCTACACCCGCGACGAACCAGGCAAAGCCAACATGACCCTGGCGTGCAACAGCGTCGGTCAGAAATTCGACTGCCTGTCGTTGACCCTGGAGATGCCGTTCAAGGACAACAACGACAAACCGGATCCGTTGACTGGCTGGTCCGGCAAGCGCTCGAAGCAACTGGGCAAGGATGTGCTGACGACCGTGGCGGACATGGTCGATACCTTGCGCTGATCCTGCGCAATGGCTGCATGCCAGGCATGCAGCCACGCCTCATTCGGCCGCCACTCGCACACAATCCTCCGGCCGCAAAGCTTGATCTACAGCGTGCGCCCCAAAGCGCAAAGCCGGTTAACCGCGGTCTTTGCCCCGCAACATGCTGTCGAGCACCTCATCACGCCGTACCCAACCGTGAAACAACGCCGCCGCCAGATGCAGCAGCACGGTCAAAAACAGCAGGTATGCCAGATACCCGTGCGCCTTGCGCAGGAACGCAAACACCTGCGCATTCGCCGGCACAATCGACGGCAACTGCAACGAACTGCTGAGCATCACCGGGTCGCCCGCCGCCGAAATCATCGCCCAGCCGAGCAGCGGCAGGATCAACATCAAGGCGTACAGCAAGACATGCGAAGCCTTGGCCGCCAGCGCTTGCCAGCCCGGCAAGTCTGCCGGCAAAGGAGGTTGCCGGGTGGAAAAGCGCACAGCGAGGCGCACGATCACCAGCAACAGAATGGCGATGCCCAACGGTTTGTGCAGATGGATCAGCCACTCGTGCCGCTCAGACACGGAAGCGACCATGCCCGCGCCGATAAACAGCATGGCAATGATCATCAGCGCCATCAGCCAGTGCAGCAGCCGCGCCAGCGGCGCGAAGTGGTTCGGTTGGTTGCTCATTGTTGAGCCTCCTGTTTGGCGGCGGGCAACTGGCTGACTTCACTGGTGCGGCGCAAGTAGGAACTGGCGTAACCGGCGGAGCGAGCGGCGAGCAACGGGTCGTCGGAACCTTCGATACCGGCGGGCAATACCAGCGGGTCGTAGTTGATGTCCCGGCATTCGCCATTGAGCTGCGGCTGGGTGCTTTCGAGCACCAGCGTGCCGGCATTCACCACTTTGCGACCGTCGGGCCAGGCCTTGCTGGCGTCGTTGACCGGATCACCGGGGTTGGCCAGCGTAATGTTCAACTGCCAACGCAGCGGCCCCAAGGCAATCCGTTGAAGCAGGTCTTTCTCGAGGAAATCGCCACCCTCCGGCGCCGTGGCACCTGCCGCGTCCTGCACCAACGGCACCATGCTCCAGCGCACCGCTTGCTTTTGCCCGGCGGCGTTGACCAGGTAAAACGCATTGACGCTGTTATAGGTTTCCGTCACGTAACTGGCGGACGGCTTGGCGGTTTTGATCCATGCCAGGAACGGCCCGGCTTCCGGGTGCGCCCCAAAGAACGCCGGCACCGCTGCCGGGTTCGGTTTACCGGTGGCCGGGTCCGGCGACTGGGCTTGCTGCAATTGATAGAACGCTTCGGGCGTGCCCACCGGGAACACCGGCATGCTGTTCATCCCGGTGCGCCACTGTTGGCCGTTGGCCTGGGTGAAGCGCAGCGCCAGGCTGCGGATCGGCACGGCGCTGTCCGGCGCATATGGGTTGCCGGCCGGCAAGGCAAAACGCCCGACCACCGGGGTCCGCGCCTCGTTGAACACCTGAGCGCTGGAATAGCTGCGCGCCTCGCCACTGCTTTCGAAATGTCCGATCACGCACACGCCTTTGGAGTGATTGCGCCGGAAGCCCGGGTGCACACCGTTGTTGGTTTCCAGCACGTTGATCAGCTTTTTCGGGGTCAGTCGCTGTGGGTCAAAGGTGCCGTTGACGTAGGCAAATGCCCCGGCCACTGCAGCGACCACCACGGCAATACCGGCCAGACGCAACGTCAGGCTCGCGGCACTCAAGGGGGGCCGGGTGGGCGGTGATGAGCGATCTACCATGAAAGACTCCAGGGCCATCGGCCACAAGTGAGAAGGATCAAGCAGACGAACCCCGCGAACGTTTATTCCATCGTGCGGTATTTATTTTTTCAGGCGTGGAATAACCTTCAGTGCCGGGCGTCTCTCTAGTCCACAGCGTAGTGACTAGCCAGAACTTCATGAACGAGATCGACGAACAACTCAGAGAAATCATTCCCGGATTGCGCCGGTTTGCCGTGTCGTTGACGCGCAACCCCAGCAGCGCCGACGACCTGGTGCAGTCGTGTCTGGAGCGGGCGCTGTCGAGTTGGGGCGACAAACGCCCCGAAGGCGACTTGCGCGCCTGGCTGTTTTCGATTCTGTATCGGCAATTTCTCGACGCTCACCGGCGCTCCCGGCGTTATGCGCGGATGCTCGAATTCTTTACCGGACGGGACGATACCCAACCGTCGGTAGAACGCACCGTGATCGCCCAATCGACCCTGCAAGCCTTCGATCAGCTCGGCACCGAACAGCGTGCGCTGCTGCTCTGGGTGTCGGTCGAAGGCCTGAGCTACAAGGAAGTCGCCGAGATTCTCGACGTCCCCGTCGGCACCGTCATGTCGCGCCTGTCCCGCGCCCGCCAGGCCCTGCGCCAACTCAGCGACGGCGAAATCACCCGCCCTTCCCTGCGGAGACTCAAATGATCAGCATGCCCCCGAGCGAGCGTGACCTGCACGCGTATGTGGACCACCAGCTCAATGATGACGACCGACGTCTGGTAGAGACTTTTCTGGCCGGCAACGTGGAAATCTCTGCACAGGTTCGCGCCTGGCAGCAGGACGCCCAGCAACTGCGCGCGGCCCTGAGCGGTGCGTTGCAGCAACCCGCCAACCCGGCCCTCGACCCGGCGCTGATTCGCCAGCGCCTCAAACGCCAATCACGCCGCCATCTGGCCAGCGCCGCGGTGTTGCTGATTGCCGTGAGCATCGGCGGCTTCAGCGGTTGGAAGGCGCGGGAGATGACCCTCCTCAGCGCGGCGGCACCGATGGCCGACGCGATTCAGGCTTATCGGCTGTTTGCCCAGCAAGGCATGCTGCCAGCCGATTACAAGGTCAGCGATGACGGCGATATGCAGGGCTGGCTCGACCGCTATTTCACGCAGGCCCATCGCTTGCCGGACCTTTCAGGCGCGGGGTTCAAACCGGTCAGCGGGCGCTTGCTCAGCACCGAGCAAGGGCCGGCGGCGATGGTGGTTTATGAGGATCGCAGCGGGCACAAAGTCAGCTTCTACGTGCGCCCGCCAGGACCGAAAAACTTCCTGCTGCCGAGGGGTAGTCGCAGTGACGGCGGGTTGCAGGCTGAGTACTGGTCCGGCAGCGGTTACAACTACGCGATGGTCAGCCCGAGCGATACGCCGACGGCGCAGATGCTCAAGCAAACCGTGCAATTCTGACCACCCCTTGTAGGAGCCGGCAAGCCGGCTCCTGCAAGGGATTTGCGGTGGATTCAGCTTTGGCCGAAGACTTGGGACGGCCGCCGCAACAACGGATCAAACGGATTGATCCGCGGCCCGATCAGCGCTGCTTCGCGCTTGAGCATCTCCACCACCGTCGGCAAGCGATCCGGGCCCAATCGGTCACTCACAGTGGCCACACTCAACGCCGCCACCGCACGCCCCTCACGATCCAGAATCGGCACCGCCACGCCGGCCATGCCTTGCAGCACTCCGGTGTTGCGCCCGGCATAACCGAGGGCGCGCACGTTCTCGACTTCCGAACGCAGGAACACCTCGTCGTACAGGTGAAAATCCTTCAGCCGCGGCAGGTTGTAATGGATCACCGTGTCGCGCTCCTCTTCCGGCAGGAACGCCAGGATCGCCAGACTGCCCTGGCCCACGCCCAGCGCCACCCGCCCGCCGATGTCGCCGGTAAAGGTGCGAATCGGAAACGGCCCTTCACTGCGGTCCAGGCAGATCGCATCAAACCCGCTGCGCGCCAGTAGAAACAATGAATCCCCCAGCGAAGCCGACAACCGCAGCAACGACGGCCGCACCAGTTCGCGCAGGTTTCCGGTATTGCCGGCACGCGCCGCCAGCGCAAAAAAATCCAGGCTCAGGCGATAGCGTTTGCTTCGAACGTCCTGCTCGACCATGCCCTCGTCCATCAGGCTGCGCAGCAAACGGTGTGTGGTCGGTTGCGACAAACCAATGCGCTGGGCCAGTTGCGTCACGCGCTCCCCGCCCTCGACGGTGTCACCCAGACTGCGCAGCACCGCAAACAGTCGGGAGACCGCACCGACGCCGACTTCATTTTTGTTTTCATTCCGCTCAATGGAATCAGTCATGCCATTTCTCGACAATTAATTTACTCACCGAATGAAACTGAAAATAGTCATCGCTTCAGTGAAATAGGCCATTGAGCCCATCCTAGTCTTCGTCCTAATCTGCGTCCACAGGGGCGATTCGAACAACAGCGGCAGCCGACTCAAGTCGAGCGCCAACGCACCCCGCAACACCCTTTCGTATCTGCCCATACAAAAAAGCGCGACCTCAGGCCGCGCATAACAATCTCAGGTGGAGCGCAGTTATGGCTTTTGTGCAACTTGAAGGACTCGGCAAACGTTACGGCGACATCGATGCCGTCGTCGCCACCCACCTCTCGGTCGAGAAAGGCGAGTTCGTGTCCCTGCTCGGCCCTTCCGGCTGTGGCAAAACCACCACCCTGCAAATGATCGCCGGCTTCGTCGAAGTCACCAGCGGGCGCATTCTGCTGGACGGTCGCGACATCACCCACGCCAAACCCGCCAGCCGTGGCTTGGGCGTGGTGTTCCAGAGTTACGCGTTGTTTCCGCACATGACCGTCAAAGACAACGTCGCCTTCGGCCTGCGCATGCGCAAAGTGCCCAACGGCGAGTTGCAGCAGCGCGTGGATCGGGTGTTGAAACTGGTGCGTCTGGACCAGCACGCAGAACGTTACCCACGCGAACTGTCCGGCGGCCAGCGCCAGCGTGTGGCGCTGGCCCGCGCCCTGGTGATCGAGCCGCCGGTGCTGCTGCTCGACGAGCCGCTGTCCAACCTCGACGCCAACCTGCGCGAAGAGATGCAATTCGAAATCCGCCGCATCCAGCGCGAAGTCGGGATCACCACGTTGATGGTCACCCACGACCAGTCCGAAGCGCTGTCCATCAGCGACCGCGTGGTGGTGATGCAGGCCGGGCGCATCACCCAGATCGACGCGCCCTACACCCTTTACGAACACCCGCGCACCGAGTTCATTTCCGGCTTCGTCGGCAAGGCCAACCTGCTGCCCGGCGAACGAGACAGTGCGGGCGTGGTTCAGGTGCGCAGCGGCGGTGAACTGACCCTGAGCCTGCGTCCGGAAAAAATCGATCTGCGGGACAAGGATCACGGCCGTCTGCCAGGCAGGATCGTCAGCCGCTTCTTTCTCGGCAGCCAATGGTTGTACGGCGTTTCGACCAGCCTCGGTGAACTCAGCGTGGTGCGCCGCAACGACGGCTCGGCACCGCTGAACGAAGGCACACCAGTCGGCCTCGACTGGGACGCGGCGCTGTTGCGGGTGCTGAGTGTCGACGAGGTGTCGGCATGAGTACGCTCGTGGCTGTTCGCCAGGGACGTCAGGGATATTTATTGTCGGCACCGGCGCTGGCGTTGTACGTCTGCCTGCTGGTGATCCCGCTGCTGTTGACGCTGGTGTTGTCGTTCAACGTCTTCGACTACAGCTCGGGCATCAACGGCGACGCCTACACCGTCGACCATTACAGCAGCCTGCTGGGTGATCCGTACTTCTACGAAATCTTTTTGCGCACGTTCTGGATCAGCGCCCTGACCACCCTGCTCTGCGTGGTGATCGGCGTGCCCGAGGCTTACATCCTCAGCCGCATGGGCGCGCCATGGCGTTCGATTTTCTTGATTCTGATCCTCACGCCGTTGCTGATTTCGGTGGTGGTGCGCGCCTTCGGCTGGAGCCTCTTGCTCGGCGCCGACGGTCTGGTCAACCAGACACTGCAAGCCTTCGGCGGCTCACCGATGAAGCTGTTGTACACGCCGTTCGCGGTGGTGATTGCACTGGTTCACGTGATGTTGCCGTTCATGATCATTCCGGTCTGGACCTCACTGCAAAAACTCGACCCGGCCGCCGAACAAGCAGCGATGTCGCTGGGTGCCAGTCACTTCACGGTGATGCGCCAGGTGGTGTTGCCGCAAATCATGCCCGGCGTGCTGTCCGGCACGTTGATCGTGTTCGGTCTCGCGGCCAGCTCCTTTGCCATTCCCGGCCTGCTCGGCGGGCGGCGGATCAAGATGGTCGCCACGCTGATCTACGACCAGTACCTGTCGGAGCTCAACTGGCCGATGGGCGCCGCCATCGCCGTCGCGCTGCTGTTGCTCAACCTGCTGATCATGCTGTCGTGGAACCGGATGATCGAAGGCCGCTACAAGAAGTCATTGGGATAACTCGTCATGTCCAAGAACGGTCCTTTCGCCCTGCTCTTCCATACCCTGGTGGTGGTGTTCATGCTGGCGCCGCTGGTGGTGGTCTGCCTCGTGGCGTTCACCCCGGAAAACACCCTGAGCCTGCCGACCACGGAGTTTTCCCTGCGCTGGTTCCGTGCAGTGTTCGAGCGTGCCGACTTTGTCGATGCGTTTTACAACAGTCTGATCCTGGCGTTTAGCGCGGCCAGCCTGGCGACGTTGATTGCGGTGCCGGCGGCGCTGGCAATCACCCGTTTCGAGTTTCCCGGGCGGGACTTTTTCAACGGCCTGTTTCTGTCGCCGATCATCATTCCGCATCTGGTGTTGGGCGTGGCACTGCTGCGCTTGTTTGCGCTGATGGGCGTCAACGGCAGCTTCGCCTGGCTGATCTTTGCTCACGTGCTGGTGATCACACCGTATGTGCTGCGACTGGTACTGGCCTCGGCCATTGGCCTGGATCGCAGCGCCGAACACGCGGCGCAATCGCTGGGTGCCGGGCGCTTCACGATGTTCCGCCAAATCACCTTGCCGATGATTTTGCCGGGGGTCGCCGGGGGCTGGCTGCTGGCGTTCATCAACAGTTTTGACGAGGTGACGCTGTCGATTTTCGTCACCTCGCCGGCCACGCAAACCTTGCCGGTGCGCATGTACGTGTACGCCACTGAGTCCATCGATCCGATGATGGCGGCGGTGTCGGCCCTGGTGATCGCGCTGACTGCGCTGACCATGATTCTGCTTGATCGGGTCTACGGCCTGGATCGGGTTCTGGTGGGTAAACAATGAGGGCGCCATGGCTCTGCTGAAACGACTGGCCGAAGGCGACCGCCCGGCCGTGAACTTTACCCTCGACGGCGCACCGGCCAGCGGGCTGCTCGGCGACACCGTGCTGACCGCCGTGCTGACCTGTAGCGAACACTTGCGCGGCAGCGATTTCAGCGCACAGCCCCGCGCCGGGTTTTGCTTGATGGGCGCGTGCCAGGACTGCTGGGTTCGCCTGGGCGATGGCCGGCGAGTGCGCGCGTGTTCGACGCTGTTAGAAGCCGGCGAGCAAATCAGCCGCGAACCGGGGCGATCGCTATGAACACACATTACATCTCCCCAACCCGGATCCCCTGTAGGAGCGAGCCTGCTCGCGATGGCGGCGTATCAGCCAACATCGATGTTGGATGTGAGGCCGCCATCGCTGGCAAGCCAGCTCCTACAGGGGATCTGTGCCGAGCACAAAATTCGCGACCAACCCCAATCAACTGTAGGAGCCGGCTTGCTGGCGATCGCGGTGGGTCAGCCGACATCGATGTTGAATGTGAGAGCCCCATCGCCGGCAAGCCAGCTCCTACAGGGGAGCTGTGTCGGGCACAAAATTCGCGACCAACCCCAATCAACTGTAGGAGCCGGCTTGCTGGCGATCGCGGTGGGTCAGCTGACATGAATGTTGGATGTAAGGCCCCCATCGCTAGCAAGCCAGCTCCTACAGGGGAGCTGCGTCGAGCACAAAATTCGCGACCAACCCCAATCCACTGTAGGAGCCGGCTTGCTGGCGATGGCGGTGGGTCAGCCGACATGGGTGCTGGGTGTGAGGCCGCGATCGCTAGCAAGCCAGCTCCTACAGGGGATCTGTGTCGGGCACAAAATTCGCGATCAACCCCAATCAACTGTAGGAGCCGGCTTGCTGGCGATCGCGGTGCATCTGTCGACATGGATGTTGGATGTGAGGGCCTCATCGCCGGCAAGCCAGCTCCTACAGGGGAGCTGTGTCGAGCACAAAATTCGCGACCAACCCCAATCAACTGTAGGAGCCAGCTTGCTGGCGATCGCGGTGTATCAGCCGACATCGATGTTGGATGCGAGGCCCCCATCGCCGGCAAGCCAGCGCCTACAGGGGATCTGTGCCGAGCACAAAATTCGCGACCAACCCCAATCAACTGTAGGAGCCGGCTTGCTGGCGATCGCGGTGTGTCAGCCGACATGAATGTTGGATGTAAGGCCCCCATCGCCGGCAAGCCAGCTCCTACAGGGGATCTGTGTCGAGCACAAAATTCGCGACCAACCCCAATCAACTGTAGGAGCCAGCTTGCTGGCGATGGCGGTGTGTCAGCCGTCATGGATGTTGAATGTGAGGGCCTCATCGCTAGCAAGCCAGCTCCTACAGGGGATCTGTGTCGAGCACAAAATCCGCGACCAACCCCAATCAACTGTAGGAGCCAGCTTGCTGGCGATCGCGGTGTGTCAGCCGACATGAATGTTGGATGTGAGGCCCCCATCGCTGGCAAGCCAGCTCCTACAAGGGAGCTGTGTCGGGCACAAAATTCGCGACCAACACCAATCAACTGTAGGAGCCGGCTTGCTGGCGATGGCGGTGTATCAGCCGACATGGGTGTTGGATGTGAGGCCCCGATCGCTAGCAAGCCAGCTCCTACAGGGGATCTGTGTCGAGCACAAAATTCGCGACCAACCCCAATCAACTGTAGGAGCCGGCTTGCTGGCGATGGCGGTATATCAGCCGAAATCGATGTTGGATGTGAGGGCCTCATCGCCGGCAAGCCGGCTCCTACAGGGGGGTGGGTATGAAGTCGGTGGTTGTTGTGGGTGCCGGGCCGGCCGGGATTCGTGCGGCGCAGACGTTGGTGGCGCATGGTGTGCGCCCGGTTTTGCTGGACGAAGCCGCGCGCGGTGGCGGGCAGATTTATCGGCGGCAGCCGGCGAATTTCAAGCGCTCGGCGGTCAAGCTGTATGGCTTCGAAGCGCGCAAGGCGAAGGCCTTGCACCAGACGATTGATGAGTTGCGCGAGCAGCTCGATTACCGTCCTGAAACCCTGGTGTGGAACGCCGAGGCCGGCGCGCTCGACACCTTGCACGAGCAGCGCGCCGCACGCTTGGAGTTCTCTCGGGTGATTGTCGCCACGGGCGCCACCGACCGGGTTTTACCGGTGCAAGGCTGGACGCTGCCGGGGGTGTATAGCCTCGGCGCTGCGCAGATCGCCCTGAAATTCCAGGGCTGCGCCATCGGTGAGCGCGTGGTGTTCGCCGGCAGTGGACCGTTGCTGTATCTGGTGGCGTATCAATACGCCAAGGCCGGCGCGAACGTGGTCGCGGTGCTCGACAGCTCGCCGTTCAGCGCTCAGGCCCGCGCCCTGCCCGATCTGTTGGCGCAACCGGCCACATTGGCCAAAGGCATTTATTACCGCAGCTGGCTGACCGCTCACGGCATCCCGGTGCATCAGGGTGCAACCTTGAAACGCGTCGATGGCGAACACCGCGTGCAGTCGCTGCGTTGGGCCAACTCAAACGGTGAACATCAACTGGACTGCGACGCCGTGGCATTCGCCCATGGCCTGCGCAGTGAAACCCAACTCGCCGACTTGCTCGGCTGCGCATTCGCCTGGAACCCGCTCAACCGCGCCTGGCTGCCGCAGCGTGACAGCGCCGGTCGCAGCAGTGTCGCCGAGGTTTATCTGGCCGGCGACGGTGCCGGCATCATGGGCGCCGACGCGGCGGAAATGGCCGGCGAACGGGCCGCCCTCGCCTTGCTCGAAGACATGGGTCACGTGGTTGCGCCCAAGCGTGGCGTGCAACTGGAGCAGGCACTTGAACGAATCGATAGCTTTCGCCAAGGCCTGGAACGCGCTTTCGTGTTTCCACAAAACTGGGCGGCCGATACGCCGGACGACGTGATGGTCTGCCGCTGCGAAGAAGTGCGCGCCGGTGACATCCGCGACGTCGTGCGCGAGGGCCATTGGGAAATCAACCGGGTCAAGGCCCATTGCCGGGTCGGCATGGGCCGCTGTCAGGGGCGCATGTGTGGCGCTGCCGCCGCAGAAATCATTGCCTGCGCCAGTCAGCGAAACGTCTCTGACATCGGCCGCTTGCGGGCACAGGCACCGATCAAACCGTTGCCGTTTGGTCTGGAGGTCGAGCCATGATCGAGGTCGATGCAGTGATCATTGGCGGCGGCATTGTCGGCGCCTCCGCCGCGCTCTTCCTGAGCAAGGCCGGTCGTCGTGTGGCGCTGTTGGAGCGCGATTTTTGCGGTTCGCACTCCAGCGGCGTGAACTACGGCGGCGTGCGGCGTCAGGGCCGACCGTTGTCGCAACTGCCGCTGTCGCAACAGGCTCACGAAATCTGGGGGCAGTTGCCGCAGTTGATCGGCATCGACGGTGAATACCAGCGCAGCGGTCACTTGAAACTGGCGCGCAGCCTCAACGACCTGCGCGCATTGCAGGACTATGCCGCCAGCAGTCAGGGTTTCGGCCTCGATTTGCAGGTGCTTGATCGCCGTGAATTACGCACGCGTTTTCCGTGGGTCGGCGACGTCGCGGTCGGCGCCTCGTTTTGCCCGGATGACGGTCACGCCAACCCACGACTGGTTTCACCCGCGTTTGCCCGGGCAGCAAAGCGCCACGGCGCGCAAGTCCACGAACAATGCGCGGTGAGCGCCGTGGAGCATGACGGTCAGCGCTTTTGCGTCAGCACGCAAAAGGGCCTGCAACTGCAAGCGCCCTGGCTGCTGAACTGCGCTGGCGCATGGGCCGGCAGCCTTGCCGCGCAGTTCGACGAAGCGGTGCCGATGCATGCCGGGCACCCGGCGATGTTGGTCACCGAACCCTTGCCATGGGTGATGGATGCCAGCACCGGCGTCGAGGGCGGCGGTATTTATGCGCGTCAGGTCGCGCGCGGCAATTGCGTGTTGGGCGGCGGCCAGGGGTTTGCCCTCGACGGCGCGCGCGCCCGCCCCGGTCAACACGCGGTGATCGAAATCCTGCGCCAAGCCGTAGAGCTTTATCCGTTTCTTGAAGGCGCCCAGGCGATTCGTACCTGGAGCGGCACCGAAGGTTACTTGCCCGATCGCCAACCGGTGATCGGTCACAGTGGCACTCAACCCGGTCTGTTGCACGCGTTCGGCTTTGCCGGCGCAGGTTTCCAGATCGGTCCAGCGGTGGGCCAGGCGCTCACCGAGATCATCTGCAGCGGCGCCTCAACCACGTCGCTGGATGCGTTTTCCATCACCCGGTTTCACTCCATCTCCGTTGCTTGATAGAGGAAGGTCGCGCCAATGAATAACGTCAAACGCACTGCACTGCTCGGACTTTCGTGCCTGAGCGCCCTGCTCACGGTCACCCAGGCCCAGGCCGAACCGACGCTTTACCTCGGCATGAACGGCGGGACCATGGAACGGCTCTACGCCGACAAGGTGCTGCCGGTTTTCGAGAAAGCCAACAACGTCAAAGTGGTGATCGTGCCCGGCACGTCCGCCGATATTCTGGCCAAGGTCCAGGCCAGCAAAGGCAACCCGCAAATGCACGTGATGTTCCTCGACGACGGCATCATGTACCGCGCCATCGCCATGGGCCTGTGCGACAAACTCGAAGACAGCCCGACCCTGGCGCAGATTCCGGCCAAGGGTCGTATCAAGGACCAGGCCGTGGCAGTCAGCCTCGGTGTCACGGGGCTGGCGTACAACACGCGGTTGTTCAAGGAAAAAGGCTGGGCGACACCGACCTCGTGGATGGACATGGCCGACCCGCGCTTCAAGGACAAACTGGTGTTCCAGTCGATGGCTTCTTCGACCTTCGGCCTGCACGGTTTCCTGATGTTCAACCGGATTCAGGGCGGCAGCGAAACCGACGTGGAGCCTGGCTTCAAGGCATGGCCGAACACCGTCGGGCGCAACGTGCTGGAATACATTCCGAGCTCGGCGAAGATTTCCGAAATGCTCCAGACCGACGAAGCGGCGCTGTTCCCGCTGACGCCGACCCAGGTCACCGCGCTGAAACTCAAAGGCATGCCGGTCGAATATGCGCAACCGAAGGAAGGCGCAGTGGTGCTCAACGTTGCCGAGTGCGCCATCGCCAACAACACCCAGCCGGAACTGGCGCAGAAACTCGCCGCGTTTCTGCTGACCCCCGAGGCGCAAGCCGCTGCACTTGAAGATGGCGATCAGATCCCGTCCAACCCGAACACCCCGACCACGGACAAGACACGGGGCCAGGTCGAAGCGATGAAGCAGTATCTGACGACGGCGATTGCCATCGACTGGGACCAGGTCAACGAACAGCGCCCGGCGTGGAATGCGCGGTGGAATCGTAGTATCGAGCGGTAGTTATATACTCAAAAAAACTGTGGGAGCGGGCTTGCCCGCGATGAGGCCGGTACATTCAACATATGGTTGATTGTTCCGACGCTATCGCGGGCAAGCCCGCTCCCACAGGGTTCCGCGCCTGATCCACTGGCATCGTTAAAACCCCACATCCAGAATCACACTGTCCTGATACGTGCCCGCCGGCGGCGTGGTCTGGTCGGTGTAGATTTTCGCGTTGTAATTGAAGATCTGGCTCCCGGAGCCCAAACCGTTACCGGGATTGACCTCGGCATCGGAGCTGGCCCGGCGAGCACTGCCGACACTGCCCCAGCGGGTGGTGCCGGCGCTTTTGAAGATGTCATACGCCAGGTAATTGCCGCCGAAAGCCATCCGTCGCCGCCCGCCAACACTGGCTGCCTGCAGACCGTCGCCCAGGCCTACGGTGTAAGCGCTGCCCTTGGTGCAGGCGAGGCTGATGGTCTGGCCGGTAACCGGCGCAAAGGCACTGACGACCGGCGCGCTGCCGAAACTGATGTTCGGGGCGGTGATGGTGCAGTCATTGGCGACCGTCAGGGTGACGGTCATGCTGGTGGTGCCGCTGCTGATATCGCGCCCCAGGCAAACACTGCCGGCGCCAATGCCGGAGCAATAATTCCAGCTCCAGGCAATGCTCAGGGTCTCGGTATAGATACCCGCCGCCACGTTACTGCCCGTGATTGTCCCCAGATAAATCGGTGCGGTTTTCGGCACCACGCTGCCCAGTAGCCCCAGCGCATCAATGATCCCGTTGCGCGCGAAGTCGAAGGGCGTGCCACGTTCGATCGGGTAACTGGTGGTGTTGTTGGCATACAGCGTGTAACCGATGACGTCTCCGGTCGGCCCGAGCAGTCCGGCTTGAGTCGAGGTAATCGTGGCGTAGAAATGGTCATTGTTGGTCAGCAACGAGACCAATGAGCCGGTGCAACTCAAACCGGCGTTGAGGCTTGAACTGTTCTGCACGGCGGTACGCAGCGCAATCGAGCTCACCGAACCGAATGCCACCGCCGTGGCAGGGACCACCACCGAACACAACGCCCATGCCGAGCCTGGTAACCAGACCGCCAGCAGCACCAGCCATTTCACGGCACTCATTGGCACACCAACGGCCCGATCAGCGGAATCTGATCCTGATTCATGTCCCCCGCGAACTGGACGCGGCAGGCTTTCCCGTCGGCCAGCGTCACCTGCAATGTGTTCTGCGCCTGAAGATTTTCCAGGTACACCAGACCGTCCCATCCGACCACCGTTTGCGTGCCGCTCTGCTCATGCACGACACCGCTGCCCAGAGGCAGCTCTCGCTGCTGCGCATCCACCAGGACGATGCTCGCGGCGATCACCCGGCTCAATGGAAACGTCAGCAAATAACCGCTGCCACGGCGCACGGCAATCCGCTGTTCGACGTTCGGGCTGCGCACGTTGGCCGGCAGGTTCAGTGGATCGATCTCGTACTTGCCGCGGTAATAGGCGCTGCTCCACGGCACCAGCAGGTGGCCATTGCGATCAGTCTGGCCGACCTGCTGGTTTTCGTAGCGCACCGGAATGTCGGCGTAGCCATCGGTGCTGACCACCACAAAGGCATCGTCGATGCGGTTGGCGGCGAACACCTGGCGGTCCATCCACACCAGCGATCCGCTGGCATCGGCCCAACGGGTTTCGGCGTCGCTGTTGCCGTACACACCGGCCTGCAATTGCACCGACTGCAAGCGCCAGGTCAGGTCGGCCTGACGATAGGCCGGGCCGTCGCCGTGGGCGTAACCGAGGTTGAACCCCACCCCGCCTTCAGTCGGCACGGCGCGACTGTAATTGACCCGCTGCTGGCTCTGCCCGGTTTTGCTCCGTTCACTGCTGAGCGCGAGGCTGCCGCGCAAGTCGAACGGGATCACCAGTTGCGCCTGCACCGCCCAGTTGCTGTCGCCGATTTCGCGGTTGGCCGACAGGTAGAAACTGCTGTTGTGCCACAGCGGTTTGCTCCAGGTCAGGTTGAGCAAACGAGTGCGTGAATCATCCGCCGCGCGCACGTCGAAATACCCGACGCCGAGGCTGCCCCAGGCATTGAGATTCAGGCTCAGGGTCGCCTGTTCGCTGCGTTTGCTGAGGGTAGTGAAAGGACTGTCGACCACGGTCAGATCGGCGTATTGGTCGCGACGTTGCAGGCGTTGATAAGAGAAGCTGTAGCGCTGGCTGCTGTATTGATAACCCAGGCTCAGTTGTTGACCGCTGTCGCCATCGAACCGGCTTTGGCTGAGTGCGGTATTGAGCACGCCGAAATTGCCCAGGCGCAGGTTGCCGCCGACACCGCCGAGGGTCAGTGAGTCCGACGCTTCGGCGTGGCTTTCCAGGGTGAAGTTGTCGCTCAGGCCGTAGCGCAGACTGCCCGACGAAACACCCGGACCGTAACCGAAATCGCTGATGCCGTAATCGCGGCGCAAGGTACCGGCCGCCACGGAAAAGTCGCTCAGGCCCTTTTGCAGCAAACTGCTGGTGACGTAAAACGGCACGGTGGTCGAGACCTGCCGACCGAGGGCATCGGTGGTGACCACCACGGCTTCGCCGGCGCCGTTGATGAACGGAATATTGGTCAGCGTGTAGGGGCCGGGTTGCAGGTCGGCGCTGCTGGATTTGTAGCCGTTGATGAACAGGTCGACCGAGGATGGCACTGCCGCTTCCCCGGCAAACTGCGGCAACGGATAAGTCACCAGGTCCGGGCGCACACCGAAATCCCGCGACAGCTGAACCCCGCCCAGGCGCACCGAACTGCTCCAGGGCAATGCGCCGCTGACCAGGTCACCGGCCTCGTAGGTCAGCAATCGCTCGTCATCGGAGTAGCGCCAGGTGGTGTCGTAACGCAGGTAGCCATTGTTCAGCGTACTGACCGAATCGCCGGACAACGTGCGCCGGTATTGCCCGGTGTTGGACAGCGTGCCCCAGCTGTCGAACAGTCGCACTTCGTTCCAGGCCGCCAGGTAAGTGCCGGCATCATCGGTGTCGTTGAGGTACAGGTCGTAGTTGAACAAGGCACCGAAACTGCTCAGGGCCGGAGTGCGCGGGTAGGCGTCGCGATTGCCGACGAATTGCTCCGGCAGCCAGCTGGGCGGTACGTCGAGCAGCAGGCGCTGACCGGCGCTGTCGTACTCGCTGTGCAGGCCCGACAGGCTGTCGAGGTCGACTTCGGCGCCGAGGGTGTCTGGCAGTTTCATACCGGTGTCACGCAACGCGTTGGCCGACAGGAAAAACCGCCCGTTGCGTTGCTCCACCGCCACGACGTGTCCGGTATTCATCTGATTGACCACCAATTCCAGAAACAACTGCGCATCAGCCACGGCCTCCATGCTGCCGGGTGGCGGCGGCAAATCACCGGCCTGGGACGGGTGAGCGAACGCCAGGCAACCCACACAGCTCATGGCGCAGATCAACGGACGCTGGAAACTGCGGGCCCGATGCGGGCTCATTACCGCTTTACGTCCGTCGATGGACCCTGCCTCCCTTTCCCGTCAGTTGCAGATCAGCGCGCGGGCGTAATGCTTTGTACCTGCGGCGAACCATTCACCCGCACCTGCAACGCCGGGTCTTGCGCCATCGGACCGGGCGCCGGCCAGCGCATGATCGCGCCCGGCAGCACATAACCGAGCAGGCCTTCCACCAGAGGTTTTGTCTGGCCTCCCTGCTTCAGCGCAACGTCCGTCAACCGCGCATGCACCGCCCCCTGATTGCGCACCTCCACATAAGGGCGACCGTCCACCGCCACCGTGCGCCAGCTCAAATCCGGCAGCCCCGCGCCTTTGGGATCACGCTTGCGACTGGTGTCTTCCTTGCTCCACAACCCCGCGCCGTAAGCAAACAACGGCACCGAATAACGCATCTGGAACCGAATGGCCGCCGCCGTCTTGCCACTTTCGCCGGAGGGCGGGGTGGCCGAAGGGATTTCATCGATGATGATGCGATAAGCCAGTTCCTGCCCCGGTGGGATCTCCCGGGTACGGGTCAGGCGCACCAGTTGTTTCTGGCCCGGTTCGATTTTCGCCACCGGCGGGCTGCCGATCACGTCGCGCTGGTTCTGGTATTGGTCGTTGAAACCGCTTTGGCTCCAGGCGAACACCCGGATCTGCAAATTCGCAGTCTCGTTGCCTCGGTTTTCCAGCCACAAGGCACTGGCCTGCTGATCGGCCTCCAGCACGGGATCGATCGGCCAGATCAGCACCGAACTGGCCGCCTGCACCTTGACCGCCCCCAACAGCAGCATCGCCAACACTGCCTGACGCACAACAGAATGCCGCCGCGCGGGTAAATCCATTTGCCTACTCCTTGTGCCTGTCAGGCCCGATCAAAAACGCCGCGTTACCACGACAGCTGCACTTGCAGCACATCGCTGTAGGTCCCCCCAGGCTGATTGCCCGGTAACAGCACCTGACCGTAAATCGGCAGGCGGATGTTGTTTGCGTCCGTGTACGCCACCGCGACGCTCTGGCCGATCCCCAGGCTTTGGCTGTAAGCCGCGTCGCGAAACAGCTGGTACGAAACGCGGTTGCTGCCGGTGGTCAGCTGCAGGTGTCGCCCGCTGCTGTTGTACTGACCGCCATCGACGGTCATGTTCATGGTCACGCCCGGTGTGCATTGCAGCTGTACATCCCCCGTCAGGGCCACTTGCACCGTGCCGGTGGCCAGCGCCGATTGGCTGCCGTAATTCAGGCTGCCGTAGTTCGACACCCCGCCGACCACCAGACAACCCGCAGTGACCGTGGCGCTGACCAGGAAACTCTGGCTGGTCACCGCTGCCAGCGGCAACGGCACACCGGCCGCGCACAACAGCGCCATCGCTGCCCATCCATGGCGGTTCATCGCCCTAGAACGTCAGTTCGACGGAAATCGTGTCGCTGTAAGTACCCGCCGGCAGCCCGGCCTTGCCCTTCGCCTGACCGTAGATGTTCACGGTCTGCGCCACGCCGGTGCTGGGGTCAAGGTTGATCACCCCGTCAATGGCTAAAAGCTGCGAGTGCCCGGAATCGGTGTACAAGTCGTACGGCACGTAGTTGGCGACACCGTCGTACAGCGCGCGAGAACCGCCCGCCGACAGTCCGTCATGGGCACCGGCACGCACCTTGACCGTTGGCGTGGTGCCGCTGGAGCAAAGGATCGACAGCGCCACACCACCGCCCATGACTTGTGCATCTTTCGTGGTGAACAGGCTGTTGTCGGTGCCGAAGTTCAAGGCACCAAAGTTCAGCCCGCTGGAGCCACCCGCACCATTTACCTGACAGCTGCTGATCAGAATCAGGCTGGCAGAGATCTGGCCGGTGACCGTGGTGGCCGCCTGCGCGCCGGACACCAGCGTCAGGCCAAGCAGTGACAAAACTATCCTTGATACGAGCATGCGCATGGTGTCCGTCCTCTACGGGTTTACCAATCGAGCGTCACGGTCAGGGTGTCGGTATAGACCCCGGCCGGTATCGCGCGGGTATTCGCCACCACCGAGCCAAACACCGGAATCGGTATCTGGGCCCCGCTGGTGACGGCGAAGTTGTGTTGTTGGCCGATGCTGTAGCTCTGGCTTCCGGATGCATCGAGGAACAATTGATAAGGCAGGGTCTGGCTGCCGTTGCTCAGGCGCCGGGTGGTGCCGTCACCATGGGTGCCGCCATCGATGGTGACGGTGAAGCCGGTGACCGAAGGGGTGCAGGCGACGTTCAACCTGCCGCGACCGTCAGCACCGAGGCGGGCTTTGATCGGGTTGGTCCAGGTCGGGCCTTGCTGGCCGAAATCCAGCGTGCCGAAATCACTGACCGGGCTGCCGCCATTGGTCACTTCACAACCGGCGATGATGGTCAGTCGCGCATGGATCTGCCCGCTGATCGCCGCTTGCGCGCCCCCCGTCAGCAATACCCCTGCACCCACGGCCATCAATATCCAGAGTTTGCTTGTCATAACGCCAATCCCAATTCCATCAGGACTCCAGAACCCAGGCGCACAACGAGGAGCGCCCCCTTCCCTGCGCCAGCCGAATCCATTGGCCGCAGTTACACAGTTGCCGCTACCAGATGACGGTCACTTTCAACAGGTCGGAATAGCGACTGACCCGGGGAATTTCCGCCAGCGGTTCGATGCGTGCATACAACGGTAAATCGACTGAACCGGTATCCGGCACACGGCCGCTCACCGGGACGTCC
Organism: Pseudomonas sp. BF-R-01; assembly: GCF_019946615.1. Lineage (NCBI taxonomy): Bacteria > Pseudomonadati > Pseudomonadota > Gammaproteobacteria > Pseudomonadales > Pseudomonadaceae > Pseudomonas > Pseudomonas sp. BF-R-01. Next base: position 9,643 of record NZ_JAGYFX010000044.1, on the reverse strand, counting down.
ACCGCCAGCGGGATCAACCGCGCGGGGTCCTGATAGAGCCGATAGGGAATGGGTTTGCTGCCGGCGGAACCGGCCATGTAGCGCGTGTCACCGACGCCACCGTGCAGGCCGCCGTCGACCCGGAGTTGATAAGGGGTGTCGGGATTGCATTCGAGACGGGGCAGGCGCTCGTTCATCAGCGCCGCCGCCAATGGCCCGGCGGGGTCATCCAAGCGCGCGGTATTGCCGAAGTCCAGCACCCCCAGTTGCTCGATGCCCGCTGTGCGTTGCTGGCCAACCACCTGACAACCGCGCAGCACGTCGACACGCACGTGCACCTGTAGTTCTGCGGCCGACACTTGCGCACTGAGCATCACGCCCAAGACTGCACATGCAATGATTCCATTCACGGCCGATTCCTTGTGGGGGGGCTTCTAAAAATGCAGGTTAGCAACGCCCCGAGGATTTTCCAGTGGCCCGAAAAAAATTGGATCCGCCGAAGGAATGAGCTTTTATGTCGAATTGCTGGCAAAACCCCACAACCCCTACGCCCTACAAGCTGTACACACCGCACAATTCTGTCCAATTACACCCCACGCCCGTCGACACAACTGGAAGCAAATTTCCCCATTTGGTTACACTAGGCCGCCGCAGCTCGGGGAGCCTGCCTGACGATTACGGGGTGACACAGTGGCCGTTCGACCGCCCAACCGTTCGCGATTCACACCACGCTGGCCCGCGCTGCGCCGTCTCTTCGGCAAGGCATCGACCACCTCCGCCGCTCATTCAGCGATGGGGCGCGTGGTCCACGACTATTTCCGGCACAAGGCCCACGCACAGGGTTACACCCTCAGCCACAGCCAGCAGCGCGTGGTCGACTGCATGGCGCAGCACGCCGCGGCACTGCTCGGCACTTCGGCGAAAACGCTGCCGGGCCTGTATCTGTACGGCGCCGTGGGGCGTGGCAAGAGCTGGTTGCTCGACGGCTTTTTCCAGGCGCTGCCGATCGCGGAAAAACAGCGCCTGCACTTCCACGAGTTTTTCGCTCGACTGCACCAAGGCATGTTCAGTCATCGCGATCACCCGGATGCGCTGGCGACGACGCTCGACGACTTGCTGAACGATTGCCGGGTGCTGTGTTTCGACGAGTTTCACGTCCACGACATCGGCGACGCGATGCTCATCGCGCGGCTGTTCAAGGCTCTGTTTCGCCGAGGCATTCTGCTGCTGGTGACCTCCAATTACCCGCCTGAGGGCTTGCTGCCAAACCCGCTCTACCACGCGCGCTTCAAACCGGTGATCGACCTGATCAATGCGCGCATGCAAGTCATGGAAGTCGGCGGCCCGCACGACTATCGCAGTCAGGCGAGAACCCACGCCCAGCAGTTGTTTACCCAGGGTCACTACGTCTGGCCGGCTACGCTGGCGCAACGTCAGGCACTGAACCTGCCCGAGCCCGATGCGCCGTCCATTCCTTTGCCCGTCGGCAACCGGCATCTCCCAGCCCGATATTGCGCAGGACGCACCATCGGTTTCACCTTCGGCGATCTGTGCGACCACCCAACGGCGGTCATGGATTACCTGGAGCTGTGCCGACGTTTCGACCACTGGATCATCGACAAACTGCCCAACCTCGCCGACTGCTCGATTGCCGCGCAGCAGCGGTTCATCAATCTGGTGGACGTTCTGTACGACCAGGACAAGCACCTGATCCTGCTCGGCCACCGCTCGTTGCGCGAAAGCCTGGGCGGCGATGCCATTGACCTGGCGCGCACCCGCAGTCGATTGGGACAGTTGATGGAAGTCAGAGAACCGGCCTGAAAACCGGATTGGCGGTGCAGCATCTATCGCTTTCGTCGGAACGCCGCCATCGCGAGCAGGCTCGCTCCCACAGTTGACCGCGTACATCCAGATAACTTGGTCTAATGTGGGAGTGAGCCGGCTCCGGGCGGCGTTCCGACGATGGCGGTCTGACAGCCACCCGGGTTTTACCGCTATCATGTCGCCCTTCATCGGGCCTCGCGCCCTACCTTCGATCAATAGCGAATCTGATCATGGATACCCTTGCCCAACTGCGCGCCGGCCTGCTGGCTGGCACCACTCGCCTGGACCTGGCCGCCGACCTGACGGAGTTCCCCCGGGAAATCCTCGACCTGGCGGATTCGCTGGAGGTGCTCAACCTCAGTGGCAACGCGTTGCGCAGCCTGCCGGACGACTTTCATCGCCTGACCCGTTTGCGCGTGTTGTTCTGCGACCGCAACCAGTTCAGCGAGCTGCCTGCCTGCCTCGGCCAGTGCCCCGCACTGACCATGGTCGGTTTCAAGGCCAACCGCATCGAAACCGTACCGGGCGCCGCGCTGCCGCCGTTGTTGCGCTGGTTGATCCTGACCGACAACCGCATCAGCGAATTGCCGACCGAGCTGGGCGAACGCCCGTATCTGCAAAAACTGATGCTGGCCGGTAACCGCCTGCGGTGCTTGCCCCAGAGCCTGAGCAATTGCCATCGCCTCGAGCTGACCCGCATCGCCGCCAACCAGTTGACCGAGTTGCCCTCCTGGTTGCTGACCCTGCCGAGCCTGACCTGGCTGGCCTATGCCGGCAATCCGCTGGAAACCGAAGCCGATGCCGCCGCGCTCGATGCCACGCCGACGATTCCCTGGTCTCAGCTGAGCCTTGAACAGAAGCTGGGCGAAGGCGCTTCCGGCGTCATTCATCAGGCGTTGTGGAAGCAGGCAACGCCGGTCGCGGTCAAACTCTACAAGGGCGAAATGACCAGCGATGGCTCGCCGCTGCATGAAATGAACGCCTGCATCACCGCCGGCCTTCACCCCAACCTGATCCGGGTCGAAGGACGGATTGTCGAGCATCCGCAGGCCCAGGCCGGGTTGGTCATGGAGTTGATCGACCCGAGCTATCGCAACCTCGCCGGGTTGCCGAGCCTGGAATCCTGCAGCCGCGATGTCTACGCCAGCGATACCCGGTTCAGCGCCGACGTGGCCTTGCGGATCGCCTGTGGCATCGCCTCGGTGGCCGAGCATTTGCACCGCCAGGGCATCACCCACGGCGACCTCTACGGCCACAATATTCTATGGAACGAGCACGGCGATTGCCTGTTGGGGGACTTTGGCGCAGCGTCTTTCCACGCGACCGAGGACAGCCTTGAAACCCGTGCATTGCAGCGGATCGAGGTGCGCGCGTTTGGCGTTCTGTTGGGGGAATTGCTGGAACGGATCGACTCGGGGTTGAGTGATCAGGCGCGTGTGAAGCTGGAGGATTTGCAGCAACGTTGCTGCCAGCCGAAAGTGCTGGCGCGGCCGGGGTTCAGCGAGATTGTGCGGGAATTGAACGGCTGGTGACCGCTGCACGGTCAATCGCTAGCAGGCTAGCTCCCACAATTGACCGGTGTTCACAATCCAGTGTGGGAGCTAGCCTGCTAGCGAAAGCGGTATCACTGAAGAAGCAAATTACCCAGCCAGACCGACAAACATGTCCTGCACATCATCGTGGTTGTCGAGGCCTTCCAGGAACGCTTCAACCTCAGCCATCTGCTCGTCGCTCAGGCCGCTGACCGGGTTTTTCGGCTTGTAGCCCAGCTTCGCCGACAACACGGTGAAACCCTGCTCAGGCAAGGCTTTCTGCACCGAATCCAGATCGGTCGCTTCGGTGATGAACAGGGTGGCGCCGTCATCGGCAGGTTCGAAATCCTGTGCGCCGGCTTCGATAGCGGCCATTTCCGGATCGGCATCCGGGCTGTCCGGGGACGCCTCGATCATGCCCACATGGTCAAAGTCCCACGCAACGGAACCGGAGGCGCCGAGCTGGCCCTTGCGGAACGCGACGCGGATTTCAGCGACGGTGCGGTTGATGTTGTCGGTCACGCATTCAACGATCAGCGGCACCTGGTGCGGCGCGAACCCTTCGTAGGTCACGCGATGGTATTGCACGGTTTCGCCGAGCTGGCCGGAGCCCTTCTTGATCGCACGTTCCAGGGTTTCGCGGGGCATCGACGCCTTTTTTGCCTGTTCGACCACCAGACGCAGGTGTGCGTTGGTGGCGGTATCGGCACCGTTACGCGCAGCAATGGTGATTTCTTTCACCAGTTTGCCGAAGATCTTGCCCTTGGCGTTGGCTGCCGCTTCTTTGTGTTTAACCTTCCACTGTGCGCCCATTACTCACTCTCTTATCTATGGCGCCGAGACATCTATTGGCCGACGCTTTGCGCAAGTTTATACGGCCTAAAGTTGGCAATCGACCAAAAAATCCATCCTGTCGAATCGACTTCTTCACCGCTGGTTGTAGGGCGATTCTGAAACGTCGATTTGCGGTGACCATAAAGGGCCACGGTTTCGTACCCTCTGTGCCCGTACTCCCTGGCAGAAGCGCGATCGATGCACAACGACAAGGAAAGTCCCTTCACCCTGACACTGCTGGACGCCGATTTGAGTTGGCAGGTGGTTCAGTTCAGTGGCCATGAAGCGCTCAACCAGCCCTATCGATTCGATATCGAAGTGATCGGCCTGTCACCGGCGATGAGCCCTGATCGCCTGTTGCAACAACCGGTGTTCCTCAGCCTGACGCAAGGCCTTGGCATTCATGGCGTCGTCCACAGCGCCAGCCACGAACATCGCGGCCCGCACTGGATCGGGTACAGGCTGGTGGTGGTGCCCTGGCTGCAAAACCTCGACCGGCAGCGTTGCCGCCGGGTGTTTCATCAACTCAATGTGCCAGCGATCCTGCGCCAGTTACTCGCAGAAAACTCAGTGCCCGAAGACAGCTATCGTTTTGAGCTGCCGAACGGGCGTTATCCCGCCAGGCCGTTTTGCATTCAGTTTGACGAGAGCGACCTGACGTTCCTGCAACGTCTGTGCGAAGAAGAAGGCATCCACTATCACTTCGAACATCAATGCGACGGCCATGTGCTGGTGCTCGCGGATGACTGCCTGAGTTTCCCCCAGGAACCGCTGCTGACGCCGTTTCATGGCGACACACCCGGGCACGCGAACGGGCCGGTGATCAACGAACTGTTCCAGCGGCATACCTCGCCGCCACTCTGCGCGCACCCCGCCCCGCCACCGCTCGATCGCGAACGGCTCAGCCGCCGAATACTCGAGCGCTTGCGCTGTCTGCATCGGCAGATACAGGGTCAAAGCAATCACAGCGAATTGCGCAGCGGACGCATCGTGCAAGTGTCGGAACATCCGTTGCAGAACTTCAACGATCAATGGCTGCTGACCGAGCTCCGTCATCAGGGACAGCAACCGTCGATTCTCGCCCCGGCCACCTCCGACATGAGCCGGCGTTACAGCAATCAGTTCACCGCCATTGCGTGGTCAACGGTGTTCCGCCCTGCGCTGACACACGCCAGGCCCGGCATTCCGGGCTTCCAGACCGCGCGGGTGCTCGGCCCGGTCGGCCAGCCTGCGGTGCTGGATGAACAAGGCCGGATACAGGTCAGGCTGTGGCCCACCCCGGAGTCCGATGACGATGAATCCCCCGGCCTTTGGCTGCCCCTGGCTCTCGCCACAGCGGACGGTCGGATCGATCCGTCGAAGCTGCCGGTCGCCGGCACCGAAGTGCTCATCAGTTTTCTCGACAGCGATCCGGACCGTCCGGTGTTGTGCGCGACGGCGAGCCATCCGCCAGCGCCTCGAACCACCCGACAACCACGCGGCGATGACCGGCTGCTGCTCGATTGGCTGATCAACCGTCAGGCCTGATCAGCCCTTGTCCGCCTTGCCCGCTGCCGCCGCAAATTTTGCCAGGCGCACGTCCAGATGCCGTGGCCGACGCCCGTGATCTTCGGCGCGCTCCTTGCGGCGGATGGCGTTGCGCACCATCAGCGAACCGAGGTAGCGAATCGGCTCCGGCGGGAAGAAGCCCAACGGACCGTTGACCAGCGGTGAACGGGTCCAGGCATTGTCGAGCCCCTGAACCATCGAAGCGAGAATCTGCCCGCCCATGTGACAGGGCCCGACCCCGCTGCCGGAATAACCGAAGCCGTAGAACACATTCCCGTGGGCGCTCATCTGGCCGAAGAACGGTAAACCGGTGACCGAGCGATCCGACGGACCGTTCCACGTCGCTTCGACCCTGACCTCGGCAAACGCCGGAAAAAACTCGCTGAGGCTGTGCTGCAACAGACCTGCATAGGGCGACGGCTGATCGAACACCGGCAGCATTCGGCCACCGTAGGCGAACGTGTTGCCGCCCTTGCCGAGCATGATCCGGCCGTCCGGGGTGTTGTGGTAGTAGTGCACGAAAATCCGTGAATCGAGCACCGTGACACCGCTGGTCAAACCGATCTGGTCGAGCAGGTCCGGCCGTGGTTCGGTGATCAGCATGTCACTGGAGACAATCGCCACACTGCGCTCGAACTGCGGGAACGCGCGGGCCATCCACGCGTTCATCGCCAGCACCACCCGGTCCGCGCGGACAGTGCCGTGTGGGGTCTGGATCCCTGCCGGTTTGCCCTCCTCCAGCCCGGTCATCGCGGTGTTCTCATGAATCCTCACGCCCAACTGCAACGCCACCCGGCGCAAACCGCGCACCAGTTTGCCCGGTTGCACGCTGGCGGCGGCCGGTGAGAACCAGCCTTCCAGGTGTTTTCGGGAACCGGCCATGCGCTGCACATCCGCCACCGGCCGTTGCGTGAACGAGTTGATGCCGTGGCGCTCAAGCGCTGCGATCACCGCGTCGGTCGAGCCGCATTGGGCGCGGTTGGTCGCGGTGTAGAGCGTGCCGTCGAGGCGGTAATCGGCGTCCACGCCGTACTGTTCGCAGAAGGTGCCGATCGCATGAATACTGCGCTCGGATTCCTTGACCAGCCGCACCGCCTCTTCGACGCCGAACAACCTTTCCAGGGTGAAATACTTGGCCGACCACGACAGCGCACAACCGCCGTTGCGGCCGCTGGCGCCGGCACCGCAGATGTCGGCTTCGATCAGCAACACATCCAGTTCCGGGTTCTGCTCCTTGAGCATGATCGCAGTCCACAAACCGGTGTAGCCACCGCCGACGATGCAGACATCGGCGCGGGTGTCGCCGGGCAAAGGTTCGCACGGCGCGCACGACTCAGCCGCCAGCGCCTGTTCCAGCCAGAAAGGTCTCATCGGTATTTCCTCAGGTACGCAGGGGTTTGACGCTCATCGGCCGGTTCGGCACGAATGCAGTTTCGCCACGCAGGCCAGCCGGGCGGCTATTCCAGTAGGGGATCAGCACCAGCGCTGAAAACAAGGCGCAGCCGGCGAAGATAATGAACACGGTGACCGAGTCGAAGTAGCCCGGCAGCAAACCGCCGAGAATCGCCCCGACCGAGCCGCAACCGTTGACGAAGCCCGCCGACGTGGCGCCGGCCTTGGCGGTGCCGAAATCGATGGCCGCCGCGCCGCTGATCATCGAGTCCGGTCCGTACAGGGTCAGGCCCATCACGAACAGCAGCGCCACCACCAGCATCACACTACCGGTGTGCAAGGCGCCCATGAACAACGCCAGCGAAATGGTCAACGCAAGCAAACTGATCACGCAGGCCGGCATGCGTCGGGCGCCGAACAGTTTGTCCGAGGCCAGCCCGAGCAGGATCGGCCCGAGCAACCCGGCCAGTTCGAACGCCGTCGGGATGATCGCCGCACCGACCTTGCCCACGGTCGGCATCTGCTCGAAAACGATCACCGGCCCCCACAACAGAATCGCGTAACGCGCCGGTTTCAGCAGGAAGTACGCGAGCCCGAGAACCAGTACCGTGCGGTTGCGCAGGATTTCCTTCAGCGGTTCCAGCACGCTGATCTTGCTTTGCGCATGCGCCTCTTCGGCGGTCATCTCTGGTTCCGGTTCGATCGCTGGCAAGCCAACGTCTTGCGGTTTGTTGCGTTGCAAAATAAAAAACAGCACGGCGACCAGCCCAACCACCGCCGCACTGGAAAAGAACGCCGCATGCCAGCTGCCGATGAGCGTGTACGCCCACCAACCGGCAAACGGCGACGCCACGAGCCCGCCAAAGGCATAGCAGGAACTCCATAAACCCAGCACTCGCCCGCGCTGTTCAGCGGGGAAGAAACTGCCGATGTTCTTGCACAGCCCCGACCATCCGGTGGACTGGGCCAGCCCTTGAATCAGCATGCAGGTGGCGAAAATCGGTAACGTTGCGAAGCTGCCCATCACCAGCGCAGCCGCAGCGGAAATCAGCAAGCCGCCGAGCACCACGACCCTTGGGCCAAAGCGGTCGGCGAGGATGCCCCAGGTGAATTGGCCGATGGCGTAGGCCGCGAGGTAGATGGCGTCGAGGTTGGCCATGGCCATTTTGTCGAGCATGAAGGTGGGGTCTTCGGCGATCCCCAGTTTGGCCACGGAAAAGGCTTTGCGGGTGAAGTAGAAAGCGGCGTAGGCGAGCCAGGTGATCGCGAAGATCTGCACGCGCCAACGCTTGATGGTGCCGATGTGCTTGTTCATTGTGGTTCTGACCTCAGGGTGTGAGTGTGCCGGCAGAATTGGAAGAAAACGCCTGTGTTTTTTATTGTTGAGCACTGCGATATCGCTGCGTCCCTTTGGCGATACCGGTCAGATGAGTCCTGCAATTGCACGCGCAGGCTCATGGTCACGGAGGCTGTTCGACTGACCAGTCACCGCGACTGGAGCCGATAAAAACAATTACTGATTAATAAGTGAAATCGATTTATCGTATTTCCAATATAAGCTCAGCTTGTTACTGGAGGTTTCGATGTCGGTTTCCCACGCCCAGCTCAAAGCCTTCCATGCCGTGGCGGTTCACGGAAGCTTCACCAAAGCCGCCGAGCGGCTTTTTCTCACGCAACCGGCGATTTCCGACCAGGTGCGCAAGCTCGAAGAGCGCTTCGGGGTATTGCTGTTCCACCGCAACAAACGGTCGGTGCGCCTGACCGATCTGGGTGAACGCTTGTTGAGCATTACCCAGCGATTGTTCGTCATCGAAGCCGAGGCGCAGGAGTTGCTTCACGACTCGCAGGCGTTGCAGACCGGCAGCCTGATTCTGGCGGTGGACGCCCCGGTGCACGTGCTGCCGCAGATTGCGCGGTTCTGCGAGCGCTACCCCGGCATCAGCGTGAAGATCGAAACCGGCAACACTGATGAATCGCTGTTTCGGCTGTTCAACTATCAGGCTGACCTGGCGTTGCTCGGGCGCGATGTCAGCGATGAACGATTGATCTCGCTGCCGCTGCGCAATGACCCGATGGTGGCGTTTGTTTCGCGCAATCATCCGTGGGCCGACCGCGAGTCGATCTGCCTCGCGGACCTTGATGACACGCCGCTGGTGCTGCGGGAAATCGGCTCGGTGACGCGCCAGACGCTGGAGGAGGAAATGGCCGGCGCCGGGTTTCGGATTCGCCCGGCGATTCAGGTCGAAGGCCGGGAGGCGGCGCGTGAGGCGGTGGTCGTGGGGATTGGGGTGGGCGTGGTCTCGGCGGCGGAGTTTGGTGCGGATTCGCGGGTGTGTGCGCTGCCCATTACCGACTGCAAGCGGCGGTTGACGGAAACGCTGGTGTGTTTGCGCGAGCAGAGTTCGCGACGGGTGGTGGCGACGTTTCTGGAGATGGTGCGCGAGAGTCTGGTGTAGGCCCTTCCGGCCCCTTCGCGGGCAAGCCTCGCTCCTACAAGGTCGTATGCAATCTGTAGGAGCGAGGCTTGCCCGCGA